>NZ_JAVJUO010000041.1:0-41314 GCF_040220555.1 Coleofasciculus sp. C1-SOL-03 | reverse complement strand
TATATCTGATGGTTATCTCAGTTGACGAATACTTGTTACTCACCCGGTTCTCAACAAGCTTTGGTTTTTGCGGTGAGCAGGTACTAGACTTTTTCCGGAAAAACCCGTATTCTAACTTCATAGTCTTCCAGAGCCTGAGAGGAAACCTCTGCAAACACCGTGCTGTACTAATTATTACCTAGATTAATCCGCTGACTATTTCAGGGAGCTAAGGGATTATTATGAAACGGTCAAACTACTATGTCGCTGTTATTCTGATTATTGGGATTAGCATTTTTTTGCGTTTCTTTTTGTTGGATAACCAAAGTCTTTGGTATGACGAAGGCATAAGTCTAGTTAAATCTGATGGAACAAGTATCCAAGAAAACTTATCAAAACTTTTAGGTCGAGAATCGGGTGACAAATACCAACCGCTATATTACTTACTCTTGTTTTATTGGCGTTCAGCATTTGGAAATACTGAATTTGTCATTCGCTCACTTTCTGCTCTTCTCGGAGTTGGCTCAGTTATCGCTATCTTCTTCACTACCTTACGCATCTATGGGAAAAATCATGCCATCTGGTCATCTCTAATCTTAGGATTCAGTTCTTTCGGCGTTTACTACAGCCAAGAGGCTCGACCTTATTCGTTACTCATCTTTTTAGTCTCGCTGCAATTATATTTTTTTAGTCAATTCTTCAAGGAGGATGATCACAAAGAGATTCTTTGGCGATTCTCGTTTGCGATCGTTACAGCAATAGGATTTTTTGCCAGTATCTTGCTCGGAATATTTAGTGCAGCCCTTTGTTTATCTCATGCCATTATTGATATAAAAATCAGACCGTGGCTAGAGTGGTGGCTGCCAGCGGGAGTTTTGTCTTTCCCTATAGTTTTGTATTATCTTTCTTCACCTGCTATAGCTGAACCAACAGAAACTACAGTTACTCGTACTGGATTTCCCATCATTCAAAACATTATTTTTGTACTCTACGGTATCTTGGTGGGGACAACCTATGGACCGCCACAGGAGCAGTTGCGCGGTGACGATAAGATCCAGGTTGTGTTGGGTTACTTGCCTCAGCTCATTTTATTGTTGATTGTCGGCACTGTAATTTTTATCGCTTTAGTTAAAACTTTATGGAGACAGGGCAATAGGAGCAAATATCACCGCGCTGATTCCCTATTTACCTGCCTTTTTGTCACGTCATTTTTTCTCGGGTTAATTCTTGCTCTATTCACCGGAATGAATTGGTTACCGCGTCACTCTTTTTACCTCTGTGTATCCCTTGCAATCCTGATTCCGTCAGCTTTCAGTCACAGACACAAGCATCGAGTAAAATTTGACAGATTGTCTCGATATGCTCAAATGGCTGTGACATTTCTGATAGTTCTGAATATTTATTCTCTTTTTAACTATTACTTCAATGAAAATTATTGGCGAGATGACTACCGCTCTGCTGTTCAGTACCTGCTCAAAAATCGGGAGTATTCAGCAAAATCTATCTTGTTGGGGTTGGCAGGGAATACAAGATTACTAGAATATTATGGTGATCCGCTGACTTTGGATGGAAAAAATTTAGGAGATGAGTGGCAAGAGGGAAAATTTACCGGACAGTGGGCAGAACAAGTTGAAGATTTTACAAATAATTCGGATACCGTTTTTCTCGTCGTTAATCGCGAACATTATTTTCCCAAAGGCTCGATTGAAAGAGAGATGAGTGATTTGTATACCTTGCAGTCCAAAGTTCATTTCCCCTATTTCAACATATATCGCTTTACCAGGAATTGAATAGAAACACCATCTGTAGGGAATCCTTGATCAACATCAGTGTCAACTTAAGCCACAATCCTTGCCATTTTTAGCTGGAAATGCCTTTCAGCGGCTGGATCTTCGACTAGGGGAGGCAGAGTCTAGGAACGAGGCTGTGCCTGCAAGCCCTGGATACTGCTTTAATTTAATTTAGAGCGAGGATTAGTTATTATAGGGGATATTCCCCTTGCTGATGCATCTGCTGGAGCAAAGCCTATGGAACCGCCCCAAGCCAATGAATATGTTGAAGAAATAGACTTTGAGAAATACTGGCTGGTGCTGAAACGGCGCTGGTTATGGGTCGCTGGTGTTTTTGGTGTCATGGTTACCCTGGCGCTTTTCTCCATCTCTCGCCAGGTTCCGGTGTATAAGGCACAAGGTACACTACTGATCAAAGAAGACCGTTCTGATTTGCTAACAGGGTTAAATACTAAGGTTGGAGAAATTGAGAGCATCTATAAAGATAATAACCCTCTATCTACCCAAGCCCAAATCATTAAATCTCGCCCGATTGCGGAAAAGGTGATTGAGGAACTTGACCTAAAGAATGAAGAGGGTGAACCCTTCAAACCCAAGGTCATTACTGGAGGACTTAAGGTAGAACCTGTACCAGAAACGGACATCCTGCAAATTTCTTATCAGTCTAAAGATCCGAAATTGGCGAGTGCTGTAGTCAACAAGGTACTCGATGTCTACATCGCCAACGACGTTTTGACTAACCGGGCGAAAACTCAAGCTGCCAGCGCGTTTATTCGAGAACAATTGCCTAAAGTTGAAGCCAATGTTGCACAAGCTGATTTAGCCTTACGGCGATTCAAGGAAGAACATCGCGTCGTCGATTTAACCCAAGAAGCGATACGGACAGTTGAACTCACGGCTCAATTAGACAACCAAATTGCTGGAATTCAGGCTCAGCTAGCCAAGGTGACAGCTCGTTCGCAAGCGCTGCGTAACCAGTTAAATATGAGTGCTGAGGAAGCGGTAGCGATTAACTCGTTGAACCAATCTCCCGCCGTGCAGCAGGTACTCAGTCAACTTCAGACAATACAGGAAGAGTTGGTGCTAGAACGGCGTCGATTCTTAGATACTGATCCCACCATTGTCAGGTTACAGGAAAAAGAAGCCGCATTAAATGGTCTGTTGCAAGAACGCATCACCGAAATTATTGGCACTCAGCAGCAAGTTTCTACAGGAGATTTACAATTGGGGGGATTGCGGCAAAACCTGATTGCCAATTTGGTGGAGTCGGAAGTGGAGCGTTTGGGATTGGCGAACCAGCTAACTGTTCTCAAAAGCACCCAGTATACGTACAAACAACGGTCAAATAATTTACCGAAACTGGAGCAAATCCAGCGAGAATTAGAGCGGCGGGTGATGGCGGCACAATCTACCTACGAACTGCTCTTGCAAAAGCTGCAAGAAACCCGGGTGGCAGAAAATCAAAATGTGGGTAATGCCCGGATTATATCAACAGCAGCAGTACCAGAGTCCCCAAATGCCTCCAAGAAAAAACTCATTTTAGCGGGAGGCGGTGTAGCCGGGTTAATGTTGGGTGTGGCGCTGGCTTTTATGATTGATCTGATCGATCAATCGGTGAAGACGGTGAAAGAGGCGAAGCAACTGTTTGGATATACGCTGCTGGGGGTGATTCCCACGGTTGACAAGTCGAGAAAACGCTGGTTGCCGTTTAAGGAGGCAGCACCGACAGAAGCGAAGCTGGTGGTGCAAGATAAGCCCCATTCGCCGATTACGCAAGCCTATCAAATGCTGCGAGCGAATCTCAAGTTTCTCAGTTCTGATCAACCGATTAAGGCGATTGTGGTGACAAGTTCGGTTCCCCAGGAAGGAAAGACAAAGGTTTGTGGGAATTTGGCAACGGCGATGGCGCAGGTGGGACAGCGAGTGTTGCTTGTAGATGCCGATATGCGCTATCCTTCTCAGCATCAGTTTTGGGATCTGACAAATTCGGTTGGATTAAGTAATGTGTTGGTCGGGGAAATACCTGTTCAGATGGCAGTTGAGACCGTGATGCCAGGATTAGATGTGTTGACGGCTGGAGTGATTCCGCCGAATCCGGTGGCAATTCTGGACTCGAAGCGTATGGCGGCTTTGATGGAACAGTTCTCCCAGGAGTATGATGCGGTGATTGTGGATACACCGCCACTGGCGGGAATTGCCGATGCGCCAATTTTAGGGAGTATGGCAGATGGTATTCTACTGGTGGTGCGACCTGGCGTGGTTGATGCAGGTAATGCGAAGGCGGCGAAAGAGTTTCTGGCGCGATCGGGTCAGCAGGTTTTAGGGTTTGTGGCAAATCAGGTGATGGTTAAAAATGAACCAGATAGCTATTTTTATTACACCAGGGAACTACACAAGGAGCAAGATGATGGCAAGAAAGCAGACGTGAGTTTGGAAGCTAGAAAGAGATAGATGTATGACTTAACGTCCTAGTTGAAGCGGTTGTATGCTCAAATATCTTTCAAAAGTATTATATGTACTCACAGGAAAACGAAAAAGTCTGGCTTTACTGTTTGTTATCGTTCTGTTAACTTCGGCGCTAGAAGCGATCGGGATTGGGCTTATTGGACCGTTCCTCAGCGTCGCCTCTAATCCAGACTCAATCCAGCAAATCTCCTTGCTTTCCTGGATTTATCAGCAATTAGCTCTGCGATCGAATCACCAGATTATTCCGATACTGGGTTTGGCAATTATTATTGTATTTTGTGTCAAATCAGTGGCTTACTTTCTGGCTCAGGCATATATTTATAGATTTAGCTATGGGCAGAAAGAAGTCTTAGTGCAGAGATTAATGAAGAATTATTTAAAAGTAGAATATACTTTTCACTTAAGTCGAAATACAGCGAGTATCATTAAAAATGTTGTTTTTGAAGTCCGGAATTTTACAAGTGGCTGTCTCCTTCCTTTATTGAAGGGAGGTTCTAACTTTATTATTATAGTAATTCTATTATTGCTCTTAGCTAAAACGAATATACTCCTGCTCGTGCTAATTCTAGCTGTCCTACTGCCAACAGTTCTTTTGTTTCAAAGACTGGGTAATAAATTCAAAAAATGGGGCAGGATTCGGTCGGAATCTAACCAGGAGATGATTCGCGTGATTAACCATGGATTAGGGGGATTAAAAGAAACACGGGTGATCGGTTGTGAATCGTATTTTGAGGAACAAATGGCTGATCAAGCTCATCAATTTTCCCGGTCAGCCACCTTATTTCAAACGTTTCAGACGCTGCCGCGAATTTTAATCGAGACAACGTTAGTTGTATTTTTGGTTAGTTTTATCTCTCTCTCGATTATCTATGCTCGGCAAGATATGCAAGACTTAACGTCTGTAATGGGCGTTTTTGCGATCGCGGCGATGCGTTTAATTCCATCGGCTAGTCAGCTCATCCAAGCAACAAGTCAACTGCGAAACAATAGTTATGTCTTGGATATGTTGTACTTGGATCTCAAGGAAATTGAAAAACAAGAGCTGGCTAAGGAAAAAGGGGTTTTGCCGACTGACAGAGAAGGGGGGTTACTCCGTGCCAAGACGTTGGTAGGTCGAGGCATGAGTTTTGAGAATAAAATTGGCTTAGTTAATGTTACCTACCGTTATCCGACTACCTCAGCACCTGCTCTGGACAATATCTGTTTACAGATTCAAAAAGGGGAATCCGTTGCTTTCATCGGTAAATCGGGAGCGGGGAAGACAACATTAGTGGATGTGATTTTAGGTCTTTTGCCAGCGGAGAGTGGTGATATCCAAGTAGATGGCGTCTCCATTTATGAAAATATCCGTTCCTGGCAGAATCTGATTGGGTATATCCCGCAATCTATTTTTCTGATTGATGACACGATTGAGAAAAATATTGCTTTTGGTGTCCCTGATGAGTTGATTGATCCTGAACGATTGCATCAGGCGATTAAAGCCGCTCAACTGGAGGAACTCATTGAACAACTTCCCCATGGAATCCAAACCCGAGTTGGAGAACGGGGAATACGCTTGTCTGGGGGACAGCGCCAGCGGGTAGGGATTGCTCGCGTTCTTTATCATGAACGAGAGATTTTGGTTCTGGATGAAGCCACGGCTGCACTGGATAATGAGACAGAGAATCTGGTGACTCAGGCGATTAATGCTCTGAGTGGAACAAAAACATTGATTGTAATCGCTCATCGCCTTTCTACAGTTGAGCATTGCGATTGTGTCTATGTGCTAGAGAGAGGTAAGATAGTCAAGTCAGGGACTTATCGAGAAGTTGTTTTAGAAACATAAAACAATTGTTCTTTATACTATTTTAATTGAATTGTTATGAAAACTCCTGTTGTCTTTATCATCTTTAAGCGACCCGATACGACGGAGAAAGTCTTTGAAGTAATTCGTCAGGTTCAACCCCCGAAGCTTCTCGTCATTGCCGATGGTCCTCGTGCAGACCAACCGGGTGAAGCCGAAAAGTGCGCCGCTACCCGTGCCATAATTGATCAAGTGGATTGGAATTGCGAGGTACTCAAAAATTATGCTGACGTAAATATGGGTCTCAAAAGCCGGGTATCAACTGGTTTAGATTGGGTATTTAGTTTAGTTGAAGACGCGATCATTTTGGAAGATGATTGTTCGCCAGATCCCAGTTTTTTTAGGTTTTGTGAAGAGTTGTTGGAAAAGTATCGATACGACCAACGGGTTTGGATGATTTGTGGTAGTAATCTCCTAGGTGAATATAAATCCCATCTTCAAAGTTACTGTTTTTCTTATCATAGCCATTGTTGGGGATGGGCAACTTGGAAGAGAGCGTGGCAGCATTATGATGTCAACATGAAGCTCTGGTCAAACCCGGAAATTCAGAGCCGAATTAGGGATGTCGTTGGCAATGAACAGCAATATGATACCTATAAAAAACAGTTTGACCGTGTATTCTCTGGAGAGCTTAATACGTCTTGGGCTCTTCCCTGGCTCTGTCTGCGACTTTCCCAGTCAGCTTTATCAATTATTCCGGCTATAAATCTTATTTCCAATATAGGGTTTAACCCCGAAGGAAGTAACACAAGATTTTTAGATGACTCAAGAGCTAATCTTCCTTTGCAGTCAATGTCATTTCCTTTGAGAGAACCTGCAGGATTTGCCAGAGACCGAGGATATGAATTAGGTCGTTACCAAAGGCATGTGTTAGACAATAAAAAATTAGGAATGCGAATCTCTAGAAAAATCAAAAGAATCCTTTTTAAGTAATCACTAAAAATAGGTAGTATTTTAGAGTTAGATAAATTGGTCAAGAGGAAATAGATTAAATCAAAAAATATAAAATAATTATGACAATGCCAAACTTTATAATTATAGGTGCTGCTAAATCTGGAACAACTGCCCTCTATAATTACCTAAAGCAGCATCCACAAATCTATATGAGTCCAACGAAAGAAACAGAATTTTTTGCCTTCGAGGGTGAGACATTAGATTTTCAGGGACCCGGTGATATGGGACGAGCTTCCATTACTAACTTTGAAGCCTATCAAGCACAATTTCAAGCCGTCACAACGGAAACAGCGATTGGTGAAGCGTCTCCTGTTTATCTCTATAGCGAAAAAGCTGTTGACCGAATATTTCACTACCTACCTCAAGCTAAGTTAATTGCTATTTTACGTGACCCAATTGAACGGGCATATTCCCAATTTTTAATGTTTGTCCGAGATGAACGGGAACCGATTTTAGATTTTGCCAAAGCGCTTCAGGAAGAAGAAAATCGGATGCGTCATAACTGGGCATGGGGGTGGCGCTATGTCCAGCTAGGATTTTACTCGGTTCAGTTACAGAGATACTTTGATAGGTTTGACCGCAATCAAATTAAAGTGTATCTATATGAAGACTTAAGTAATAATCCGATTCAGGTTATACAAGATAGTTTTAATTTCCTCGGTGTAGATGCAACCTGTGTGCCGAATATGTCTACCAAACCCAATATATCTGGAATGCCCAAAAACAAAGTTTGGCATTCTTTTCTGCGGAAACCCCATGTCATAAAAGAAACATTTAAACCGTTAGTTCCGGTGCAGCTACGCAAGAAAATTACCATGACGCTGCGAAACCAAAACCTGGTCAAACCGCAACTTTCACCCCAAATCCGTCAACAATTGCTTCCAGTATTCCGTGACGATATTTTGCGGCTTCAGGAACTCATTGGGCGGGATATTTCTCCATGGCTAGAGTAATTATTTTGGGGATTTAAATGAGAGTGAGTTAGGTAGGCACGAATTTAATAGGAGGTTAATGAAAATGCTTGACCTGATCAGGAAAATTACTCGTTTAACTGTTCCATTGTATTTACGAAGCAAAATGAGAGTATTAATTTTTAAAAAATTCCGAAAAATCGGCATTTTATATTTTTTTAGATCATTAGGATTTATTACTTGTAAAAACTATTTGCAAATTCCTTCTTTAAATAAAGAATATTTTTTAAACAAAAACAAAGAATTTACCAAGCAGTATGAACAAATTGAAGAAAATGAAATAAAAAAAGCTGATTATATAGAAGGGGAAGGATTAGATGTATTAAAACCATTTGTCGCAAAAACTTATACAGTAATATTAGAAATTAGTAATGGTGGATTTTCTTTTAGGAATAATCATTTATTAGATAAAGATCTAAATGTTATTGGAGAATTTAGATCAGAAGAAAGCCAGAAAATTCGTACACTTCCTATCTATTCCAAAGTACTCGAAAAACCTAATAAGCTTCACGGAACAGTCGCTTATTTATCCGATCCTGCTCCAGCTAACTACTATCACTGGATGTGTCGAACATTACCACTTTTGAATATTTACCATAAATTTTTTGATTTCAATAAAATTGATTTTTTTTACATTGGCAAATTTCAGGTAACTAGCTTTCATCAAGAGAGCTTAACCAAAGCTGGTATTGCGATGAATCAAATAATTCAGGAGGGTTGTATCGGAGATAAAATGCTAATAGCAATTACTAATCGTACCTGTCGTGGTTTTGGAGATCCAATCAACAGAGAAGCTTTTATGTTTACAAGAAATCTGTTTATTCAAGGTTTGAATAAACCACAAAATCATAGACGGATATATATCCAAAGAGGCAAGGTTATCGGACGGAATGTTATTAATGAAACACAAGTTATTGAATTACTCAATAGCTATGGCTTTGAATCAGTAACAATGGATGATAAAACGATACAAGAGCAAGCAGAACTCTTTTCGCAGTCGGTCGCTATCGTTGCTGCTCATGGTGCTGCTCTTACTAATTTACTCTTTATCCAGCCCGGTGTGAAAGTGATTGAATTAATGCCCTACGGCTATGTGAATGATTGCTTTTACGTTCTAGCAAGCCATGGAGAAGCTAATTATTTTTGTCTACAGGGCAATAATATTAACCAAAGGGATCACGACACACGTAAACTTGACATATATGTAGATGTTCAAAAGCTTGACAAAATCTGTAGAATGGCAGGTTTGGATAAAATTTAAATTGGCTCTACCAAACCTAGTATATAGAAAACCAATGATATCCCCACTAAGCCTAATTGGGCTGGTGATTTATAAAAAATTATTCTATACAGGTAAGCGTATGATAATGCCCAACTTTCTGATCATCGGGGCGGCAAAAGCGGGGACAACAGCACTGTATGCTGCCCTAGAGCAACATCCACAAGTCTACATGAGTCCCTTCAAAGAGCCAAACTTCTTTGCCTTTGAGGGGGAGACGCTAGATTGTCCCTCAGGCACAAAGAAATCCAGCTATCTGGCAAAATGTAACACGAGTCTAGAAGCCTACCAGAAACAATTTCAAAATGTCTCTAATGAAATCGCTATCGGCGAGGCATCTCCCTCCTACCTCTATCATCCTAAAGCTCCTGAGCGCATGCACCACTACATTCCTGATGCCAAGTTAATTGCCGTTCTCCGTAATCCGGTTGAAAGGGCATACTCGAATTTTTTGCATAATATTAGAGAGGGAAGTGAGCCTTGCACGGATTTTGCTCAAGCGCTTGCAGAGGAAGAAAATCGGATGCGTGATAACTGGTGGTGGGGGTTCTACTATCTCCAGGCGGGATTCTACTCCAACCAATTACAGCGGTACTTTGACAGGTTTGACCCCAGTCAGATTAAGGTCTATCTCTATGAAGATTTAAACCGCAATCTGCTGAACGTGGTACAGGATATTTTTCAGTTCCTTCAGGTGGATGAACGATTCACCCCAGACACCTCAACCCGATATAATGTGAGTGGCATTCCCAAAAATAAACTGATATACAATTTTTTGACCCAACAAAATATCATCAAGAAACCATTTAAGCGACTCGTTCCCGATAAGCTACGCAAGCGCTTTGTCAGCCACTTAAAGCATCAAACCCTGGCTAAACCAGAACTATCTCCGCAGGTCAGAAGTAACCTAATTCAAGTGTATCGTGAAGATATCTTACAGTTGCAAGACCTGCTGCAACGGGATCTATCAACATGGCTAGAGTAATAGAGTTGATGAAAAGTTTACTTCTAAGTGCGACAGATATTCAAGGCGGTGCGGCTCGTGCTGCCTATCGCTTACATCAAGGTTTGCAGGCAATTGGTGTCGATTCTCAGATGTTAGTGCAGTATAAGTACAGCGATGATAAAACAGTAATAGCGCCCACAATTACAGGTCAAGGTCTTGCCAAAATGCGACCTGTTATTGATGCGTTGCCGAAAAAGTTTTATCCTCAACGCCAGAAAACTCCATTTGCGCTGCGATGGCTTCCTGATCGGACTATTCCCAAAATTGCTCAACTCCAGCCAGATATCATTAATATCCATTGGATTGGCGAAGCCTTCGTACAAGTCGAAACCATCGCCAAGCTCAAGCAACCCGTAGTTTTGACGCTCCATGATATGTGGGCATTGACTGGGGGATGCCTTTACAGTGGAGAGTGCGATCGCTACACGGATGCCTGTGGCAAATGTCCCCAACTCGGTAGTACCCAAGAGTGGGATTTGTCGCGCTGGGTATGGCAGCGCAAAGCTAAAGCTTGGCAAAACTGTAACTTGACAATCGTTGCTCTCAGTTCCTGGTTAGCTAACTGTGCTGGTGCTAGTTCCCTGTTTCAGAATCGGCGCATCGAGTTAATTCCCAATGGTATTGATACTTACAAGTATCGACCCCTAAATCAGCAGGTAGCAAGAGAATTCCTGGGTTTGCCTCAAGATAAGCACCTGGTTCTTTTCGGTTCACTCAGAGCCACTGATAACCCTAGGAAAGGATTTCACTTGTTGCAACTTGCCCTGCAAGATTTAAGTCAATCAGGGTGGCAAGATAAACTAGAGTTAGTGGTTTTTGGTGCCTCTGAGCCGGAAAATCCCCCGGAATTGGGGTTTCCAGCCCATTACTTGGGACAATTGAACGATGATCTCTCCCTAGCTATCTTGTATTCAGCCGCCGATGTCTTTGTTCTCCCCTCCACCCAAGAGAATTTAGCCAATACAGTCATGGAAGCGATCTCCTGTGGTACTCCCAGTGTCGCCTTTAATATCGGGGGTATGCCGGACATGATTGAACACCAGCACAATGGCTATTTAGCTCAACCTTACAGTGTAGAGGACTTAGCTCAGGGAATTGCTTGGGTGCTAGAAAATCAACAGCGACATCAGAAACTGTCGTACCGCGCCCGTGAGAAAGTCGAACAAGAATTTACATTGGCGATTCAAGCACGCCGCTACGTCTCCCTGTTTACTGAGATTCTAGAGGGTAAATCTTGAAACTAAAGTACTTGAGGCGGTTAGAGCCAATCATTGTTATTGTATTGCTTGTAGGAGCAGCAGGAACTAATTTGCCGGCTCCATTCGGTTCTATCTGGGGTAAGGTAATCACGTTGGGAACTTACGGGTTGATTCCGCTTTTGAGTCTGGTGCGGTGGAAGAGAATTCTGTATGTTGCCACCCGAGACATCCCGATACTCCTCCTGACAGCCATGGCTGTACTCTCGTTTTTCTGGTCTGCTTCTCCATCTGATACCTTGCAATTCGCCAAAGCTTTATTGCGTAACACCTTATTCGGGATATACCTGGCTACCTGCTATAGTCCGAAGGAACAGATGCGTCAATTGCTTTGGGTGTTTGGCATTATTATGATTCTTAGTCTGCTGCTTGGCTTAGGGATGCCATCCTTCGCCATTAGTGACGACGGTCTTTGGAAAGGAGTCTTGGGTCACAAAAACCTTCTGGCTCGCATGATGACCTTGTCTGCCTTGTTGTTTGCTTGCGCCGCCATTGATGATCCCAAACAGCGTCGGATTAGATTGGCTGGATTTATCTTAGCGATAGTCTTGCTGTTACTGACTCAGGGAAAAACAGCTTTAGTACTCTTGCTGTTCGGACTGTCGTTACTTCCCCTGTATAAGGTGATCAAGCAGTATTATAAACTACGGGTATTTCTGCTGCTGACGGCGATTATCCTTGGGGGAACCTTAGCTGTATGGCTCTCAGCTAACCTAGAAACAATCATCGTTGATTATCTAGGCAAGGATATGTCCATGAGTGGACGTGACGAACTGTGGGCGGTTTTAATCCAAAGAGGGTTACAGAGACCTTGGCTAGGCTATGGGTATGCGGGTTTCTGGAATAATCTGCGTGAGGTTTTGATTGTCAACTCCCTGACCTGGTTTGACCACAAAACAGGTGGTCATGCTCATAGTGGTTTTATTGACTTGTTTCTGCAATTTGGCTTCGTCGGGCTTTTTCTTTTTGGATTCAGCTGCTTAACATTACTCACTAGAGTGATTCAGTTATTATTTTCAACGCAAGCGACAGAATATCTTTGGCTACTGGAATTCGTCCTCATTACTACCCTATCCAACTATAGTCTAACCAGTACTGTTCTGGATGAAAGCAATATAGTTTGGCTTTTGTACGTATCCACGGCTTTCTCAACGGCTCTCTGGAGTGAGCGAATCAGAAGAAATTATCACAGAAAGGAACTTCACAATAATCCAGTCATAAAAAGAGGTACGGTTGACAATCTGCCTAATTACCAGTAATTTTATGCATTGAAATGCCCTATGCAATATCGGGTGAGAGATTTTGGGGTAACTCCCCGCTTGACTCGCTCAGGGGTTGTAAGTCAGGAAAACAATGAAAGTCTTAGTTACAGGGTCAAGTGGTTTAATTGGATCGGAAGCGGTTGAGTACTACGATCGCGCAGGTCATCAGGTGATTGGCGTCGATAACAATATGCGGGCGGAGTTCTTTGGTTCCCAGGGTGACACCACTTGGAACCTCAGCCGCTTACAGGAGATGACCAGCAACTTCCAGCATCATCACCTGGATATCCGCGATCGCCCAGCTGTGTTCAACCTGTTCCAAACGCATCCCGTTGATTTAATTATCCACTGCGCGGCGCAGCCTTCCCACGACAAAGCTTGTCAAATTCCTCTATTGGACTTTGAGGTCAATGCTTTGGGGACAATAAATCTCCTAGAAGCAACCCGGCAGTTTTGCCCGGAAGCCGTGTTTATCCACATGAGTACCAACAAGGTTTATGGCGATGCACCGAACGAATTATCGTTGATTGAGCAGGAAAAGCGGTATGATTACGCCAAACCGGAAGATTACCATGGTATTTCAGAGGAATGCCGGATTGACCGTTGCCTCCATTCCCTATTTGGTGCGTCCAAAACAGCGGCTGATGTTGTGGCACAAGAATATGGTCGCTACTTTGGTATAAAGGTGGGTATCTTTCGCGGCGGTTGTCTCACGGGTCCCTCCCACTCTGGAGTAGAACTCCATGGCTTCCTCTCCTACTTAGTCAAAGTCGCTGTAACAGGCGACACATATAAAGTTTTTGGTTACAAAGGTAAGCAAGTGCGGGATAATATCCATAGCTTTGATGTTATCCAGTGCTTTGAGGCATTTCGCCGCAATCCCCGACCTGGAGAGGTGTACAATCTGGGCGGGGGGCGAGACAATAGTGTTTCTGTTCTGGAAGCCTTTGATATCGTGGAAACTCTGACAGGGAAAACCATGAATTGGATGTATGTAGACCAAAACCGACTCGGGGATCACATCTGCTATATCTCAGATTTACGGAAACTGAAATCCCACTTTCCGGAATGGGGGATTACTCGCAGTATAACCCAAATTTTTCAGGAAATTGTTGCCTCTGAGCAGGCTAAATACGCCAATGTCTAGTCAGGGTCAAGTGTTGACAAAAGGTAGGGTTTCGCAGCGCGATCGCCAGCTTCTCTTGTTCGACCTGTTTTACACTGGACATCATGCTGGATATATCCTGCATTTAGTCAGATATTGGCACGAACAGCAACTGCCAGGGCATCTAGATGTTCTCGTATCTCCAACATTCACCAAGTCTCATCCTGATGTCGTTAATTTAGCCTTAGCAAATAGCCAAAGTAACATTAATTTTTTAACCATTACTCCAGAGGAAGAAGCAGCACTGTCATCTCAAAACTCTGGCGTTGATCGCATTGTTCGCAGTTTCCAAGAATGGCGTCTGCTACAAAAATACGTTAGACAGCTATCGCCGACTCACTGTTTACTCATGTATTTTGATTCTATTTTATTGGCTTTAGCTATCTTGGGCAGTTTGCCTTGCCGCTTATCGGGTATCTATTTTCGACCCATATTCCATTATAGTGAGTTTGCAGTTTTTAATCCTTCGCAGCATGAACGTTGGTTGCAACTCAGGGACAAAATTGCCCTATCCCGTCTACTCCATTATCCCCGCTTTCAAACCTTATTTTGCCTCGATCCGCTGGTCATAGAGCATCTCGATAAATTCAAAGGTCATGTCAAACCCGTATACTTACCTGATCCGGTGCAAATCTATAGGGATGGCGAAGCAAATGTCGAGAAATTAAGAGAGAATTTGGCAATAGAACTAAACCGACGAGTATTTCTGATGTTTGGTTCACTACAGAAACGCAAAGGAATTTATCAACTCTTCGATGCGATTGCACGTTTACCGTCTCATCTTTGCCAAAAACTCTGCCTTTTATTTGTCGGACCAATCGATTCCCCCACAGTGTTCCACAATCGCATCGCTCACCTGTGTGAAAGTTTACCCATACAGATTATTACCCAAGACCAGTTTGTCCCTGATCGAGACATTCAACCCTATTTTCAGCTAGCCGATGTCATTCTCGCCCCCTACCAACGGCATATCGGGATGAGTGCTATACTCGTGCGGGCGGCGGCGGCGGGTAAACCTGTTCTCAGTACAAACTATGGTTTAATGGGAGAAATCGTTAAACGCTATAAACTAGGTATTGCTGTTGATGCCAGTATCCCCGAAGAAATTGCTCAGGGATTGACTCAGTTTATCACTCACTCCCCCGAAACGTTCTTTGATCGTTCGAGGATGCAGTGCTTTGCCGAAGAAAACTTAGCGGAAAAGTTTGCAACTACAGTTTTCCAGAATCTTTAGGTAAATCATACAGGAGAGGAGCCACAGAAAATGAAACAGTTATTTATCTCATGGCTTCCGTTTACACGACGTTCTGCATCAATGCAGCCCTATTTTGGTTATGAACTTGAGTTTATCTCATTTGCCTTCAAAAATCGCTTTTTCAGACCCCTAGAGTACCTGCTGAAAGGGTGGAAAACACTGATGTTATTCTTGCATCAGCACCCTCAGGTGATTTGGGCTCAGCTTCCGCCAACCCCCATCCTCTATCTAGCTTATCTCTACAAAGTCCTTTTCAACCGCCAGGTCATTCTCATCGCCGATTGCCACAATGCCACGTTTCGTCCTCCTTGGATAAAGCTTCCAGGTATAGTCGCGCTGCTAAACCGTTGTCACTTCGTACTCGTACACAATAATTGGGTGGAGAAACAAGTCCTAGAACTAGGAGTGAATCAGGAACGTCTTTATGTTCTCGAAACTCGACCTGCACTCATCGACTGTAATAAAGTATCCTGTCACTCTAATTTCCCTCATCCGTGGATTATGTCTCCTTGCTCATTTAACCGAGACGAACCCATTGATATGATTTTAGCAGCGGCTCGTTTAGTCCCCGAAATTACCTTTGTTCTGACTGGAAATGCCAATCGCGCTCAAGGTATTCATGACTTAAGTCAGAAACCTGCTAATGTTCACCTAGTCGGCTTTCTACCTAAGACAGAATTTGACAGCTTACTCTGTACAACCGATGCTGTTTTAGGGTTAACCACATTAGATGGAATACAACTGAGTGTAGCGAATGAAGCAGTTGGCGCTGGCAAGCCAATGGTGATTTCTAATACGAATCTATTGAAAACCCTGTTTTATCAGGGAGCGATCTATGTAGATTCTCTTGATCCCCAGTCAATCGCTCAAGGTTGTCAAGACGCTTTGGCAAAAAAAGACGAACTAACCAAAAAGGTTATTCAACTACAGGAAGCGCGAAATCAACGCTGGCTGACTCAGGCAAGTCAATTAGATAAAATTTTAACTCAGTAATTTAATTAGGGCTATTTTATTTTACCCATAAATTATTGATCCCTAATCGAGTTCATCATAATGAAGATACTTTTTATCAGTAGTGCGGCTATGGATGAAGCTTGGCAGAAATGGGAACAACATAACTATCCAGGGCATCGTCTTTTTGGCGCGACTGAGTTACCTAAATATGGCATTGATATCGATATATTACCGCATGAGAAGTATACTAAATTAAAACAAATCAGTAATCAAATTAAAATTTTAGGTGATTTAGATCAGCAACTGAGAATCCTTTTCCAACAGTCTGATTATGATCTGGTTTATTCAGGTCATGATATCAATATAGCGTTACTCACATTCCTGAGACGTTTTGGACTATACAGGAAACCCATTGTTGCGATCATGCATCGTTCATTTAAACATAATTTATGGAGTCGAATTTATGTCGATTTATTTATAAAAGGTAAAGATAGGCTAATATGTCTAAGTAGCGTGATTCGGGATAGACTCAGAGATTGGTTTGGCATCCCTGAATCAAAGTTGGTTGTCTTAGAATTAGGAGTCGATTTAGCTTTTTATGACCTCAAGCAGAAAGATGTCCAAGTCGAGCAGAATTTATCCCCAGACAATCAGTCTCAATTTATTTTAAGTCTGGGCAAGACGTATCGAGACTACAATACCCTGATCCAAGCCTTTGCCCATATTCACTATCCCTTAAAAATATATTGTTCAGCTAATTCGGCTTCGACCGTTGCTAACATTCCAGCCAATGTCAAACTTAACTATGATCCCACAGATCCCGCCAACTCTGCTGTTCTTTCCTTTGAACAACTCGTCAATGAGTATACAAAAGCTTACGCGGTGGCAATTCCCTTAGATATTCCACCAGAGAGAACAGACAGTGTAACCCTGACTGGCTGTATGAGTTTAATCGAAGCAATGGCGATGGGAAAAGCTGTTGTGATGACCAGAAATCGACAATTTAGTCTGGATGTGGAAAAAGAGGGGATTGGCATATATGTTGAACCCGGAGATGCCAGGGGTTGGCAAAAAGCCATCTCTTATCTTTTAGACAACCCTCAAGAAACTCAGGAAATGGGACAGCGAGGGCGTCGATTATGCGAAACCCAATATAACTTAGACTATTTTGGCTCAAAATTGGCTGAAGAATTAAAGAGCGTATGCCGCTAAATGGTAAACTATAAGCCTTAATCAGGTACATACTTTTATTATCATGGAATCTCAGACTAAAGTACTGATTATTGTTGAGAACCTACCTGTTCCCTTTGATCGCCGGGTATGGATGGAAGCGACTACCCTGACAAAAGCGGGTTATCACGTTTCGGTGATTTGTCCCATTGGCAAAGGTTATGAAAAAGACTATGAGGTGATTGATAACATTCACATTTATCGCCACCCCATGCCACCAGATATCAGCTCAGTCACTGGGTATCTACGAGAATACAGCACAGCCGTGTATTGGGAATTTCGCCTCGCCCATCGGGTATGGCGGGAGCAAGGATTTGATATTGTCCATATTTGTAATCCCCCTGACTTACTCTTCCTAGTTGCGGCATGGTTTAAACTATTTCGGGGAGTGCGAGTCATCTTCGACCACCACGATATCAATCTGGAGATGTACGAAGCCAAATATGGACGACGGGATATCTTTTACTATGGACTGCGTTGGGCAGAACGCTTAACCTTTGCCACGGCTGATATTGCCATTGCTACCAATGAGTCCTACCGAGAGGTTGCTCTAACTCGGGGACATAAAAAACCAGAAGATGTCTTTGTTGTTCGCAGCGGACCCGATTTGTCGCGTTTTCAACCATTACCACCAAACCCAGCCTATCGTCAAGGACGAAAATACCTAGTCGCCTATGTTGGCGTGATGGGGGAACCCGAAGGCATCGACTATCTGCTTAAATCGGTGCGCTACATCCTCCAGGAAAAAAACCGCCAAGATATTCAATTTATGCTGATTGGCAGTGGACCGATGTTTGAAAAGCTGCAAGCTTTATCCGAGGAATTGGGGGTGAGTGAATTCGTCGAATTTACCGGACGGATTCCAGATCAGGAACTGTTAGAGCGTCTGTCCAGTTGTGATATCTGTGTCAACCCAGACAAAAAAATGCCCTATAATGATCGCTCCACGATGAATAAGATTATGGAATATATGGCGATGGGGAAACCCATTGTCCAATTTGATCTCCTAGAAGGGCGGCGATCGGCAGAGGGAGCTTCAGTTTATGCTAAAGGCAATGATCAGGTTGATTTTGCCGAGAAAATCCTGGAACTTTTAGAGAATCCTGAACGGAGACAGCAGATGGGCGCTGAAGGTCAACGGCGCATGGAAGAGAGTCTAGAATGGCGATACCAAGCACCTAAACTCTTGGCGGCGTATGATAAAGTTTTGTCTAACAGGCAAAATTAGATTGGGTTCGTAGTAAGGGAACCTTAGCCCTCTCCAACTATGCGTTAGAGCACTAAAGTGCTTACTACAAACAAAGCCCTAAATTAAACGCCCCAAGTGCTTCAAGATTCTCAACACTTCATAGAGATTGTTGCGATATTGCGATCGCGTGGCAAACAGATCAGAAATCCCATACTGCTTGTCCAATGTTTTGATAAACAAATAGCTGCTACCATTGGTCACCATACCATAGAGCGGTTGTTCTGGCTCTGGATGCGCTGCCATGTAAGCCAAGGTTTGAGGAATCGCCAACTCTAAATCAAACGTAGTCTTTTTGGCTTCAATCAGAACAATCCACAGTTTGCCCTGCAATACCAGCGCATCAATCCGTCCCCGTAAAATTTCTGCGTTGTCCCCTTCTGCCTCAATTTCAACCGGAACCTCTGTCCTGAACTTATAAGGCGCTTGATAGAAACCTGCTAACTCCAGCAATGGTGACAGCACGACCATTTTAATCGTTTCTTCCAGCAAAATCCCATCGGAAATTTGGTAGAGATAGTTGCGGCGCACCTGATCTAACCGAGCTTGCTCTGCTTCGCTCAATGTGGGTAATTCAGCCATCCATTCAGTAAAAAACTGGCTGTCCTCAGTCAAGGTTAACCCCAGTTTCTCCTCAACTTGACGAAACGTCGTAATCGCTTCTCCAATGGCTAGGCTTCTGATCATGAATTAACACGCTTTGGGACTTGCTATTCTACATAGTTTAAGACACAAGCGATCGCATCTTCTCAAACTGCTGAGTTATCGATAAGTAGTCGAACAAAAGTAAAGTTAAGCTGTTCGGCATTTAAACCTTAATGTCAATAATGGCAAAATCCTTGTAGTGCGAGCATCTTGCTCGCTACCCATTCCCAATTTAAATGCATGACAGCTTAACAGTTGAGATTAGGCAACAGGCAAGAGTAAGGATTTGAGGCTCCTTCACATTTCTTAGTACAGCATACAGCATTTATGTCCAGGTACTGATAACCATCGAGGTTAGGACGAATGCCACTGACTTGTATGCTGGTGGGCAATGCCCACCCTACTGGGCTGGCAAGCTTAAAGTTGTGGGTAAATTTTTTCTGGATCGCTACTCTCATAAGGGTTCCTTGAAAATACTTGACCACCGTTTTAACCTTGCCAGTTTACTACGGTATATCAAATAACTGTTGCACGTACAAGAAAATTCAGAGCTGATGTTGCCTTCGCCACTAATCAGGTATAAAATTCTCTCAACTCAAAACGTCGATCCATCTCCAATGGGAGCTTGCCAGTCAGGAACCCCACGCCTAAAGGCGGGGGCTTGGAATTTAGCCCATACCTGACCAGCCTAAGTGCCTAGCGCACTACGTTAACGGTAAGCGTTAAAGTTCCTACCTTGGGATGCTTGCGCCAGTCCCACGCTCTAGAACCGAGCGGTTAAACAGGTGTACAAGGGTTAAGCCAGTGCTGCTTGGAAAGTACCGACCGTTAACATTGGCGAGGCTAACGTTACCCCAGGAATGGGAGTTAGGGGCAATCATACCCCAAAATCAACCTCTATGCGTACAGATTGAAAGCTTTGAGCTTGTAACTGCCCAAGCGAAAGACAAATGCAAGATGTCACCGGAGTGAGTAAATCCAAGGCGGTAGGGGTTTCAAATCGCAGTTATGGACACGGGAAGGATGGATACCAATACGCTTTTTAAGGAAGTCCTGTCGGACTGCTGTTTATGTAAGGGGGCTTGCTTCCTCCCCATACATAAATGACAGGGGTTTCCATTCGCCCCCTTACCAACCCCAATTTTCGATGAAGATTAGCATTTTTGGTCTTGGCTATGTCGGTGCGGTAACGGCAGCTTGTTTAGCGCGAGATGGACAGGAGGTCATTGGCGTCGATGTCAACCCGGAGAAGGTTGCCTTAGTGGG
Source organism: Coleofasciculus sp. C1-SOL-03 (assembly GCF_040220555.1). Taxonomy (NCBI): domain Bacteria; kingdom Bacillati; phylum Cyanobacteriota; class Cyanophyceae; order Coleofasciculales; family Coleofasciculaceae; genus Coleofasciculus; species Coleofasciculus sp. C1-SOL-03. The sequence continues at coordinate 20,747 of NZ_JAVJUO010000041.1, read as the reverse complement.
GGCGGGGAAATCGCCAATTATAGAACCACAACTGGGTCAATTACTGGCAGACGGGGTAGCTACCCAGCGGATTCAGGCGACAACAGATGCCGAAGCCGCCGTTATGGAATCAGAGGTTTCCCTGATTAGTGTTGGTACCCCTTCCACAGAACGAGGCGAAACTGACCTCAGCTACGTGTTTAACGTCTGTAAGGAAATCGGCACAGCCATTAAGCATAAAACAACCCCCCACGTCGTTGTCCTACGTAGTACCGTCCCCCCAGGGACATTAGAGCGCTGTCAGGCTTTACTCACCGATACGATTGGCGTCGAAGCCGTACACTTAGCGTTTAATCCAGAGTTTTTACGAGAAGGTTCTGCAATTCGCGACTACGACGCCCCAGCTTACACAATTATTGGCACAGAAGACTCCATCGCCGAAACCGCAGTCCGGCAAATGTATGCCACAGTAAACGCTCCCATCATTGTCGCCAAACCCGCTGTGGCGGAAATGGTCAAATTTGTGGCAAATACCTGGCACGCGGCTAAAATTTCCTTTGCCAATGAAATCGGCAGGATTGCCAAAGCTTTTGACATCGACGGGCGAGATGTAATGAACATTATCGTACAAGATACAAAACTTAACGTTTCGCCCACCTATATGCGCCCCGGATTTGCCTTTGGCGGTTCCTGTCTGCCTAAAGACTTGCGTGCCTTGCTTTATTGTGCCAGAACCATGGACGTTCCCGTCCCCCTGCTCAACGCCATCCCCGCTACCAACAATCTCCAGATTGACTTAGCGACGCAGGCGATACTGCGTTCTGGCGCACGTCGAATCGCTGTCTTGGGTTTAGCCTTTAAATCCGGTACAGATGACTTAAGAGAAAGTCCGGCTGTATTACTGGTGAAGCAGTTACTGGGGGAAGGATGCGAGGTAAAGATTTATGACAAAGCTGTAGAGGAAGCTTGGCTGGTCGGTACTAATTTAGCCTATATTCAGCGTAATATTCCTCACTTTCAGGCATTGCTGATGGAAGAACCGCAACAAGCTTTAGCCGGGGCGGAACTGGTGGTAGTTACCTATGCCACAGCAGAGTTTCGTCAAGTGTTACGGGAATCTGCCCCAGGGATGAAGATTTTAGACCTAGCAGGGCTTTTTACTGAACCCATTGAGGCATTAGATTACCAAGGATTCGCCTGGTAGAGTACGGAATCGAGTAACTTGTCAGCCGTTATTTAGGATTCCTCTATAAACAAAAGGAAGCATCAAGGAGAATATGACCTTATGGGATTAACTAAAAGCGATTTAGATGGACAATTTGTCTTGACACAGCATCCTCAATTTATTCCAGAAAAATGGTATGTGCAAGAAAAAGATGCTTGGTTATTGGCAACTCATCCCTCTCTACCGATTACCCATGTTTACGGAGTGAATAATCATCATATAGGATGGATTATCGGGTATTCCATTACGCCCAGTGGTGATTTTTGTCCATCCCAACTATGTTTTCCGGTCGATTTACAGGAGCCTAACCAAGAGAAAATCATCGAAACAAATCTATACGAAATTGGGGGCAGATTTGCCGCTATTTTTTTAACCGATAGTTTTTCCAGATTTTATCTCGATCCAGCAGGGTTACTGGCTACAGTTTATTCGTTAAATATTCCCCTAGTTGCCTCTACGCCCAGTCTAATTGATGGTGATGGGCATAATTGGGACGAAGAGATTATCAAGATATTAAGAATGCCGAATAGTGGTCTCTGGTATCCATCCGGGTTAACACCGAAAAAAAATGTAGCCAGACTATTGCCGAATCATTTTCTGGATCTTTCTCACTGGAAATCTGTCCGCCATTGGCCCAAAAGCCCCAAAGATTTAGTAGAAGAAAAAAAAGAAGGTTTGGTCAAAACAATTTTTCATAGGCTTAGACATAACATCACTTCAGTCGCAAATCATCACCCAAGTTATATGTCTATAACGGCTGGACGAGACTCTCGCATGCTTCTGGCTAGCATCCTAGAAGACAGAGGAAAAATATTATTTGTTACATTTTCAGGTGACTATATTGATGCAGATATAGTAAAACTATTAGTTAATAAAATTAAATTAAAACATATATTTATTAAACATAAATATGTCAATAATGACCAACGAGAAGACTGGTTTTATCGAACTGGATATTGTTCCAGTACAAGTGGTTCTATTGGATACTTGCAAGATTTAAATGAGAAGAGGGCTTTTTTAAATGGCATAGGCGGAGAAGTTGGACGATGCTTTTATTGGCGTAAATTTGATAAAACCAAAAAACAAATAAACGCCAAAGAATTACTTGCTCGATGTCATATACCTGCTGATGAAAAAATCCTGAAAAAGATGCAAGACTGGCTGTCAGAAGTCGCAAACTTTAATATCTATACAATTCTAGATCTTATGTACATTGAGCAGCGGCTCGGTTGCTGGGCTGCTCCTGAACAGTATGGAGGTGATCACTGTTCTATCTCTATGCTATCTCCTTTTTCTAATCGCAAAATCTTTGAATCAATGTTAAGACTCCCGATTGAATACAGGTGGAAGCAGCAACTGACTTTTGATATTTGTCAAATGGCAGATTCAGAACTTGTGAGTCTCCCATTTAACGATTTTACAGGTTCACTAAAATATCCCAAGCGAATCATTCACTTTTTTACCAATACAGTTGTGTACAAAACTAGGCGGGTAATGACACGTCCTGATATGCCTCAAAGATTCCTGCGAAGTTTATCCTCAAAAATTAGACGAGAGTAGAAACTTGTAAAGCCTTAAAGTCTCAATACCTTCACAAATTCATCGTATTCATTGTAGGACAAAAGTCCAGATTTTTTAGATTAATTCAAAAAAATGAGTTTTCAATTTGCTCTTATAACTCCTAGCTATGCCCCCGACTTTGAACGTTGCCGACTACTATGCCAGAGCGTAGAAAAATTTATATCGCCCTCCGTTTCCCATTACGTCATTGTCGAGCAGCGAGATTTGCCGCTTTTTCGACAAATACAAAGTTCCAATACAGAAATTCTTACTGTTGAATCAGTTCTACCCTGGTGGATTAAACGTCTGCCTTTAATTAAAAAAGGCTGGTTTAGTTTCAAAACTCTTCCTGTCCGAAACTGGATTAACCAGCAACTTGTGAAAATAGCATTCAGTACTCAAATTGATAAAGATGTCTTAGTCTTTGTCGATTCAGATACATTTTTTATACGTCCTTGCAATCTTCAAAGCTTTGTTCATGAAGATAAAGTACGCTTATTTCGCATACCGAATGAAGGTAAAGTGGAAAAAAACTTAAAGTGGCATCGTTCAGCCGGACACCTGCTGGGTTTACCTCCGATGAATTATTCGGGTGCAAGATATATTAGTAATGTAATTACTTGGAGACGTGAAAATGTTATAAAGTTGTGTAAACACCTTGAAAAAATTTCTGGACAAGGTTGGCTGGAAACCCTATGTAATACCTGGAATCTGTCAGAATATATACTCTACGGAGTTTTTATCGATAAGATTTTGCGAGAACAATCAGGACATTACTATGATGAACAGAATATTTGCCACGAATACTGGGCGAGTTCCGGTCCCCCTATGTCCGATGAAGAGTTGCAGAGCTTTTTCTCCGCAATTCGTCCTGAACAGGTAGCCGTAATGATATCGTCTAAAGTGGGTATGTCTGTTGCAGAATATGAGAAATTTTTTAATCAGATTACTTAATTCTCAAAAATCAAAAAGTTAATTTTTTTCAATGCAATTTTTTACCCTATAAGCATATGTAGCCTAAAATAATACAAAATCTGCGTTGACTATTCTCTTTTTTTAGGTAAGCCGCAAAAATATTGTAGAGACGTTATAGGTAACATCTCTAGAATTTTAAAAACAAGGGTTATATAGCGTTTTCATTTGGGTCGTGAACACAGGAACCTGGTAAAAAGGCAATGGGCAATAGGGGAAAGAGATACAGGGTTTTTAAGTAATCTAAGAAAAGACCTCCTTGGTTTACAACTCATTTACAAATGCTACAGCGTTTTCCATACTGGTGAAGCACATTGAGAATAAGACTTTTGCACTCACAGAGGCTAACCTCGTCTTGTTACTGTACCTCCCTAAACTGAGAAATGCTGTATATGAGACCAGATTGGGTATAATATATGGTTAGAGGTCGATTATTGAATCTTCACTTTTATGAGAATTAAATCGATAGTTTATGATAAGTTTTTATGGTTTTTAATCATTACCTTATTAATTCTAGGTATATTTTTCCGCTTTGCTAATATCGATCGCAAAATCTACGAGTTCGATGAAGTCTACACCTCATTACGCATTTCTGGCTACACCATGGCAGAAATGGAGCAAGAACTTCGTGATGGTCATTTAGTCAGCATTGAAGAGTTACAAAAATACCAAGCCCCTAATTCAGAAAAAAATGTAGTCGATACAATCAAAGGCTTAGCTTTAGAAGAATCTCAGCTCACCCCACTCTATTTCATCCTAGCGCGGTTTTGGGTGCAATGGTTTGGTCATTCTGTCGCAGCGATAAGAAGTTTATCCGCCTGCATCAGTCTCCTGACATTTCCCGCTATCTATTGGCTTTGCCAAGAATTATTTGCATCACCGATAATCGGATGGATTGCTATAGCACTGATTGCCATTTCACCTGTTCACGTCATCTATGCCCAAGTCGCCCGATTTTACAGTTTATGGACTGTACTGATTTTACTATCAAGTGCTGCCCTGCTACGAGCTATACGGGTGAAGACAAACCTGAGTTGGAGTATTTATTCAGTAACCGTCATCTTCGGACTTTACACTCATTTATTTTTCGGCTTAGTTGCGATTTCACAAGGAATTTATGTCGTTGTAATCGAACGTTTCCGACTCAGCAAAACATTAATCTCCTACATATTAGCATCCCTGGTGGGGCTGATTACCTTCTCCCCTTGGCTGTTCATTTTGATTACCAGCCCCAACCCAGAAACACTCAGTTGGATGCAGGTTCAGGACACCTTATTAAGGATAACGGTTAAATGGGTTGGCATAGTCAGCCGTACTTTTCTGGATATCGGTGTTAGTCCCAGTAGTCCATTAACACTTAAACTAGGATTAATTCCTTTTATTTTAATCCTATTGATTTTGATTGCCTATGCCATTTATTTTATTTGTCGAAATACACCGCAACGAGTTCATTTTTTTGTCTTAACACTGATTTGCTCGGTCGGACTACCATTAATCCTAGCCGATTTCATTCTGCAACAAAGTTATGGTGCGACTAAATATATACTCCCTTATAGCTTGGGTATCCAACTCGCTTTTGCTTACTTAATCGCCACGAAACTTAACTATTCTTTTGGTAATATATGGCAGCAAAAAATTTGGAAAACTTTAACCTCAATGTTAATTATTATGGGAGTCATCTCCTGTACTATTAGCGCACAAGCAGAAATGTGGTGGAACAGTCATCCCAGCAGCAACCGATATATTCCGCCAATCGCTGATGTCGTCAACCAATCTCCTCAACCCTTGGTAATCAGCGATTATGATGACCTCAAAGATATACAAGTCCTAGGTTACCAACTCGAACCCAAAGTGCGGCTACTTCTGGTAAAGGAACCCAATATACCAGAAATACCCAAAGGTTTTAGTGACGTATTTTTATTCAGACCTTCTGAATCATTAAGAACCGGACTAGGGGAGAGGTATAACACACAAATTAAGCGGATTTACACACCGTTTTGGACGCTAGAAAATCACACTGATGATTAAGGTTTGGGTTCTGTAGGGGCGCAAGGCTTGCGCCCTTTCTTTCCGACTGCTTGTTTGGCATCTGTTCACAAAAATGTCTCTTATACTGAAGTCCCACTCACACAAATGTACTACACCTAGAGCGCCAGTCCAGTAATCGAAATTGATACTATAATCTCCCAAAAACTGTAACAAAAACTACACAATCTCCCCTTTTGTAGAGACGTTCCGGCGGAACGTCTCTACCAATCGCTATTAGTGGACCGACGCTCTAGGCTAAAACCTTATACCGTAATGATTTTAACGCTCAAGCTCCTCAAAAATTGTACCCATGTAGGGCGGCTCAAAAATCGCGGAAAGCCGCACAGTGAGGCAGTTTTATATTTTTTGACTGGGGGAACTTCAGCTTATAGGGTAGCTATCCTATACTGTTCACGGTTACAAACTGAGCTTTTGTCATGGCTCATGGAGTCCTGAGCCAAGCGAAGGAACAGCAGCTCGCGCATCTGGTGAGATTCTTCACTCCGCTATCGCTGCGTTCAGAATGACAGACTCATCAGCAGAAAGTTTTTGAACAATATAAATTTAATAAACTTTCCATGAAGTTAAGGTACAGTTAACCTTGCTTTTATGTAAAGACTTCATGAACTCCTCAACCCAGCATCGATCCCTTATTTATAGTTGTATTGGATAACCAGCAAAATTGGAGTAAAACGTTGAGTCAAACCATCACAGTTACCAATCTTGCCGATAACAAGTATTCAGAGTCCTCTGTTCCTGGGTCATTGAGAGATGCCATTGAACAGGCGAATCCCGGCGATACGATTCAATTTGCGCCGAGTCTTGCCCAGAAAACGATTACTCTTGAGCGGCGGCTAGAGATTGAGAAAGACTTAACCATTGACGCGGTTGATGCTCCGGGGTTAACAATTAGTGGCAATCAGGAACATCAAATTTTCCGCTTATCTGAGAAAGCGACAGATGTGACATTCCGGAATCTCATTTTAGTCGATGCCGAATCTGAACATGCGGGAGCAGCAATTTGGTCATTAATCCCGAATGCCAAAATTACCGTAGAAAATAGTCAATTTTATAACAACATCGCTGGACAAGGACCTGGGATTTGGGCGAAATCAGGCGCTGATGTCACGGTTATCAACAGCAAATTTGAAGGCAATCAGGCTACCGTTGATGTGGATAGTGCTGGTGGGGCAATTAGTGTATTTAGCCGGAGTAAACTTACCGTTAAAGGCAGTGAGTTTACCAACAATAAAGGCTTTGCCGGTGGAGCAATTACCACTATTTTTACTCCTCTAACCCTAGAAGACTCCATTTTCCGTAATAATGAAAGCCGCAGTTGGGGTGGCGCGGTAAACAACGACGGTGCTAGCGTTCCGTTTCAAGAACGCTACTACGATGGCGATTTACCCAGGGATAGGGAGGGCGGTGAAACCATTATTCGCAACACCGTCTTTGACGGCAATCGTTCAGTTTTTCAGGGTGGCGGATTAGCATTATTTGGTTATGACCAAGACTACGTGACAATTGAAGATAGTACATTTATTAATAACGAAGTCATTCAGAACCAAGAGGGAATCGCCAGAGGCGCTGGGCTGCGAGTTGCGGGTTTTGTGACCATAAAAAACACGACCGTTGCCAACAATCGCTCTCACGAAGAGGGAGGTGGCTTATGGTATCAAGGAGAAGTGCCAATTACAATTACGAACAGTACTTTTTCCGGTAACCAAGCAAAGGATGAAAACGGCGCAGGATTGGGCGGCGGAATTTATAGTGGGCAATGGGGTTCAGAAACGAATATTACTAATACGACGTTTGCGAATAATTACGCGGGTAGTGAGGCAGGGGCAATTTATGCCACCAGTCAACGTCACCATCTCACCAATACGATTTTTTATAATAATACCGCTGGCAATAAGTCTCAAATTAAGCAACAGACTAACATTGAGTTAATCGACGCCGGGAACAATCTCCAATATCCTGATCTAGTTACTGATGATCCCGATGACGTACACGTAACCGCAGATATCCAAATCGCTGATCCCCGTCTGGGTGACTTACAAGAGATTGATGGTCGCTTAGTCCATCCCTTGCTTGAAGGAAGTCCAGCGATTAATGCAGGGACAAGAAAGAATGCCCCCAAAACAGATCAACGGGGTTTCCCACGGGATGACCAGTATGACATTGGTGCTTTTGAATTTGCCCCAACTCCAGTTCCTTCACGCGGGGGCGATCGCTCTGGTGGGGTTGATTCAAACGGTGGCGAAGAGAATGTCCGCGATCGCTCTGCTGGGGTTGATTCAAACGGTGGCGAAGAGAATGTCCGCGATCGCTCTGCTGGGGTTGATTCAAACGGTGGCGAGGATAATACCAATGAACCTACTCCTGTAACACCCGTGCTTAACCGCGATCGCTCTGGTGGGGTTGATTCAAACGGTGGCGAGGATAATACCAATGAACCTACTCCTGTAACACCCGTGCTTAACCAGACTGCCAATGATTCCCTCCAGATTACAGGGAACTCGGAATCAGCCCAACTGCAATTTACTTTAACTGATAACCGCTCGACTTTTGTCAATGAAATTGGTATTTTTTACCTAGATGATCAACAAGGTCGGGTCAATGGCATTGCACCGGGAGAGGAGGGTTATCTCAACGCTGTCTTCAACCAACCACAAGTCATTGTCTCTACGCTTCCCGACAACCCCTTTCCAGAACTCAACCTCACTCGTCAATTGACCGTTGACGTGGGTTCACCCATCGGCTTTTACTTTGTCCGAAACAGCACCACTGATACGGTGTTGGCAGATTTAGCCACAGGACAAACACCGTCCAATGTGTTCTTTGCCTTCCCAGACGCCAATCAAGATGGTTTGGACTATGGACAGGTATCCCCACAGGAGGATGGCAGGTTTATCCTGCAATGGCAAGAGGTACAGGGTGGAAGCAATCCTGACTTTGATGACCTATTTCTCACCGTTGAACTATCCGACACTCTCCCCTCTCTAGGAACAACGTTCCAAGGACAGCCAGAAGGCGAACTGATTGACTTGACTGGAGTCACCAATCCAGTATCGGCTGATTTTGTGGTCAATCTAGAAGCGGCTTATGATAATTCTTTTGGCTTGTATGTGGTTGATGATAGTACAGGTCGCATTGGCAATCTTGCTCCCGGTGATCCCGGTTATGCAGAGGCGGCGATTCGTCAGCGATTAGATATTGAGGCAAATACTTTGCCCGGAGATGTCATTATCGCGCCATTTCTGATTGCCGATGGAACCGCAGAGGAGTTTCTGGCGGAGAATCCGGATAATCAGCCCGGTACAGACCCCTTAGCCTATTTTACCTATTCCAGCGCTAATCCGGATCGGGTTGACCACGTCCGCTTGCTGGGAGATAACACCTTTGCCTTTGAAGATATATTCGGTGGTGGTGATTTTGACTATGATGATCTGGTTGTGCAAGTTAATTTGACTTAATTGGGGGCGGCTGCAGGGAGTCTTGTGGTGGGGAGAGGCAACAGGGAACAGGCAACAGGCAACAGTTTCAACCCTCTGTTGAGGTAAGATTCTACAATTCAACAGGGAAAATGCCAGGATGTAGAGCCATAATAACAGGGCACGGCAATGCCCATTGGTGTCAACTTAAGACTTTGTATAACTAGCGCTCAAAGTTTAGATCCCCCTAAATCCCCCATGCAAAAAAAAGCGAAGCATCTCTGGCTTCCCCGCATAACAAAAAGCGAAGCATCCTTTGGTCTCCCCCTTTTTAAGGGGGACGGAAGGGGGATCGAAAAGGGAAGAGGGGGATCAAAAGGGGGACGGAAGGGGGATCAAAAAGGGGGGCTAGGGGGGATCTCTTATTAAGTAAGGAAGGGTTCCAGCCTTAAGTTGACACGGATGACCGACGTGCGCCCAGTTTAACGGTGAAATCTATTCCACAATTTTAGCTGTGTCAGTCCGCCATCGTGTGTTAGCCAAGCGTAACCCACCTTTGCCACCATCTGTGGTGTAGCTGCATAAGTTCTCTGCCCTTAATAAGCTCCCTCATGGAAAAATACCACCCTCACCGTCTCAAACAAAATCCGAATATCCAGCGACAGTGACCAATTCTGAATATACGCCATATCAAACCGAAACACATCCTCAGAATCCTTCACATTAGACCGACCCGAAATCTGCCACAACCCCGTGATCCCGGGTAACACCTCATGGCGAATCTGATGATGTTCCTCAAACCGTTCCACATCCCGTAACGGTAATGGACGAGGACCGACCAAACTCATTTGCCCGAACAACACATTAAATAACTGAGGTAACTCATCCAAACTATACCGCCGTAAAAACCGACCCACGCGAGTAATCCGAGGATCATCTTTCAGCTTAAACAACACTCCTCCAGGCATCTCATTTTTTGCCTCTAACTCCCGTTGCAACTCTGCCGCATTCGCCACCATGGTGCGGAACTTCCACACCTGAAAGTGGTCTCCTTGCAACCCTACCCGTTCTTGTTTATAAAACACAGACCCAGCAGAATCTAACTTAATGGCTAAGGCTATCCCCAGCATCAGTGGACTAAGTAGCAGCAAAATCACCGCTGACGCCACCAAATCAAAACAACGCTTAATCCAAAAATCCCCACCAATAATCGGCGGAGTCCGAAATCGAATCGTGGTCAACCCATCAATCATTTTAATTTCCGACCACTGGCTGGGAAGCTCTAACCGAATTGGTAGAACTCGTAAATCAATCCCCGCATCTCTCAAGTCCCAAAACAGCAAAATTGGGTCGGGAATCGAGTGCCAGGAACAAATAAATACTTCATTAATTCCAGAATTTTGCAGCATGGTCAACGTTTGTTGCCATTGTTCAGGATTGCTCCTTACTGATAGGTCGGCTTCACCCTTAATCTTAAATTGAGCGCACTGTTCCAGCCGCTGTCGGGCTTTTTCCAGATCGTCTGGATTCCCCAGCAAGAAAACCGTTTGACGTAATTTACCACAGCGACGTAAGTAGACAATGATGCTATGAATCAGAAATCGTTCGCTAAAGACTAAAACGATAGAAAAAATCCAAGCCAGTAAAAATGTGAAGCGATGTAGGACTAATTCGGGTTCATAGATAAACACGATGTTCACCAGGATAATTTGACCCAGGGTGAGCGCTTTGATCAGATTCAAGAAACTACGCCGTCTATCATCGGTACTATAAAGCCCTGAGGCTGCCAAAATTCCTAGGTATGAGATAACAATTAGTAAGAGTAAGCCTTGTGACTGATAGGAGATATCCCCCAGAGAATGAAAAGAATGAATCGGACTCCCCAGATAATTCGCCAAGAGCCACGCCAACGATAGCATCGCACTATCCAGGAAAACCAAAACCAGGACTCGCAACCAACCAATGTAGATGCCTTGTCGCAACTTGCCAATTAGAGGTGCGCGGAGATCTAAATGTCTCATCTCATAACCTTGGCTCATTGTGTTGAACATGGTTGCGATACCTCCTAATGTCAGTTCAATGCTGATTTTTTTGTATCACGAAACATCTCGTCTCGTGTCATTTGTGATAAATGTTAATGAAATAGGAATGGGATTCAACCTAGCCAGGGAAGTAAGTGGACTCAATAAAACTTAACGGTTGAGATCAGAAAATCGGCAACCGGAAACCGGGAATCTGGAACCGTAAGGGGTTGAGGACTATTTACACAACTTAATGAGCGTGCTGTTTGCTTTTGTCCGACGCCTGAGAAGCAAATGATAACTGTTTAGTTAGATAAACTATTAGCAACAAAAATAAACAATAAGGTGTATAGACAAATTAGGTTAACATTGAGACATAAAAAGTAGTATTTGGTAATTTAATTTGTTGTCACCACTTTATCTCTCCGAGGTCTTTTAGCCAGTGCAGCCATCTGCCATCTGCCGTCTGGTACTAGTCGGAAATTTGTTGCAATAATTGCTCAGCCCGGATTGCCCATTCCTCGTTTCCCTGGTTTCTGTACAGATTTCGGGCATAGTCGAGAACTTGCTGGGCATCACGGACTCGATTCTGGCGCAGAAAGACTAACCCTGCCCCATAATAAGCATTGGCATAATTCGAGTTACTTTCAGCCGATTGGCGAAAGGCTGCTAGCGCTCCATCTAAATCTCCCTGTTCAAATAAAATTGATCCTAGATTATAGTAAGCTTCGGGGTATTGGGGACTAATGTTGATCGCTTGCTCAAATGCGGCTTTCGCCTGATCAAGCTGCCCCTGTCGCAGATAAACCAGTCCCAAATGATACGCAGGTTCTGGTGCATTGCGGCTCAACTGCATCGCTTGCTGGAACGCCGCGATCGCAACCTCAAATTCCCCCAATTCAGATAGCACTAACCCATAATTATAATGGGCAACCCCCAACTCCGGATCAAGGTCGATCGCCTGTCTCAACGCCTCCCGTGCTTGGGGTAAATTCTTCCCTTCTAACAACGCCGCGCCTAAATTGGCGTAGGCTAAAGCAAAGTCGGGATCAACCTGAGTCGCCTGGTAAAATGCATCGGCGGCGGCTTGTAACTGTCCCGCTTGGCGCAAGGCTAATCCTAGATTATAGTGGGCTGGGGCAAGCTGGGGGTTGAGTTGTGCGGCTTGCTCAAATGCGGCGATCGCTTGGGCGACATTCCCTTGCTGAATTAACCTTAATCCCTGATTTAGCTGTTCGAGTGCAGCGGGTTGGGTGGGCTTCAGGGGAGGAATCGATTGAGCAAGAGAGTGAGTCGCGTCTCTCGGGAATCGGGATGCTGGGGTGCATGTAGAGACATCGCAGACTACGTCTGGGTTCAGGAAAACCTTTCCCACCCGATCCGATGCCAGGGACGGATGAGCGACAACGGGATCAATGCTCATACTCAGCAACAGTACGCTCAAGTTAAGCCTCAAGCGCCGACATCCTAAACCCAACCAAGGAAACCTCAACCTAGGTAGCTGCAAATCCCTACCTGTAAAACGTCTCCCCTGGCTTTTCCACCAAGCTATCATCCTGTTTAACCGCTAGATACCTCGTCCATCATATCCTTGAGGTGCTTCCTTGTTACTTAACTTAACGGTAATTTTCCGCACCCGACCTGACTGGGATGATCAAATTGCGGGCAGAACGCGCTAATTTGATAAACAGAGAGTTGCTCATCTGTTCCAGAATGCAATAAATGCCACAGATGGGCAGATGAACAGGTGAGCCAATCGCTTAATTGATAGAGCAGACAAGACCTCACCGATCACCTGATGACCCGTAGTCTGGGGGAAAATATGAACCAAAACGCCGTAACCGCCACCCGTAATGTGGCAATTGTTGGTCCCTATTTGAGTGGTAAAACCAGCCTGTTAGAAAGTTTGTTGTTCGTTACTGGGGCGACGTCTCGCAAAGGGAACATCAAAGATGGAAACACCGTAGGTGATGCGATCGCCGAAGCTCGCGATCGCACAATGACGGTGGAGATTAATGTCGCCAGTAGCGAATATCAGGGCATTCGCTTTAACTGGATTGATTGTCCGGGTTCGATTGAGTTTGCCCAAGAAACCTATAATGCGCTTATGGGTGTCGATGCCGCTGTTGTCGTCTGCGAACCCACAAGCGATCGCGTGCTGATGCTCGCCCCTTTGTTCAAGTTTCTGGATGACTGGAAAATCCCTCACCTCGTCTTTGTCAACAAAATCGATCAACTCTCCTGTGACGGGGGAGCCTGCGGTCAACCCTATCGCCAGATTTTAGACGCCTTGAAAGGGATATCCTCCCGCCCCATTGTTCCGCATCAGTACCCGATTGGCAAAGGAGAACAGCTAATCGGGTTTATTGATTTAGTCACCGAACAAGCCTTTCATTACCATTCGGGCGCCCCAGCTGACCCTGTACCCCTACCTGAGTCCCTCAAAGACGCCGAACATGCCGCACGGGAAGAAATGCTGGAAGCCTTGGCAGATTTTGATGACCACTTACTTGAAGAACTCTTAGAGGAAATTGAACCGCCCCAAGAGGAAATTGTCAAAGACCTGAAAATGGAATTAGGGGCAGATTTAATTGTGCCTGTCTTTATCGGCGTGGCGGAACAAGATTATGGGGTGCGCCACCTAGTTGATGCCCTATTACGGGAAGCCCCCGCCCCAGAAGCCACAGCGGAACGTCGGGGATTGACGGGCAAAGGTGGCAAAACCGTGGCACAGGTACTGAAAACCTATTACACTCCCCAAGGGGGTAAACTGTCCTTGGCGCGAGTTTGGGCAGGTCAACTCACTGATGGTGCGGTTCTCAATGGCATTCGGGCGGGTGGACTCTACCATATCTTTGGTCAGCAACAGCAGTCTACCCAAGCCGCCCAGGTAGGTGATATTGTGGCGATCGGACGATTAGAGGGGATTCAAACCGGTGACACCCTGAGTACAGAGGAGAAGGGGGCAAAAGAATTACCCAAAGCCCCTGGGATGAAACCCGTCTATGGTTTAGCGATTACTGCCGAAAAGCGCAAGGATGAAGTTAAACTCAGTGGGGCGCTGACGAAGCTTTTAGAAGAAGATCCATCATTAACCTGGGAGCAACATGAGGACACCCATGAAATTATCCTCTGGGGACAAGGTGAAATACACCTCAAAGTGGCATTAGACCGACTGCGGCGCAAATATAACTTGCCGATGGATACTCACCTCCCCCGGATTCCATATAAAGAAACGATTCGTAAATCTACGTCCTCTCACGGGCGCTATAAGCACCAAAGTGGTGGTCATGGGCAATTTGGGGATGTGTACCTAGAGATTAAACCCATGGAGCGCGGTGAAGGGTTTAGCTTCTCGGAAACGATTGTCGGTGGTGTTGTGCCGAAACAGTATATTCCGGGTGTTGAGACGGGGGTGCGGGAGTATTTATCCCAAGGTCCTTTAGGCTTCCCGGTTGTTGATGTGGCGGTTACGTTAACTAATGGGTCTTATCATTCCGTCGATAGTTCCGAACAGGCGTTTAAACAAGCCGCACGAGTGGCAATGACCGAAGGGATGCCCAAGTGTAATCCAGTCCTGTTGGAACCGATTATGGTAATTCAGGTGTCTGCACCAACAGAGTTTACCTCAAAAGTGCTGCAACTGATCTCTGGGCGTCGGGGACAAATTCTCAACTATGAACCGGTTTCGGGTTGGAATGGATGGGACTGTATTTCTGGGTATTTGCCTCAGTCCGAAATGCATGACTTTATCGTGGAGTTGCGATCGCTCACATTAGGAATTGGCTTCTTTAACTGGGAATATGACCATCTCCAGGAAGTTCCGGGTAAGGTAGCTGATCATGTACTAGCAACTACGGGGAATGGCAACAGATAAACACTGAGTTAAAGCTAGGTTTGTAGTTGCGCTTTAGCGCCATAAGCACGCTTCGCGCTGACTACAAATTTTTCAGATCAAATCCGGTTAAACAACCCCACTGTGTTCCTCCTACCATAGCCTCTGATTAAGAAAATATAACAGGGTGTTAACACTTAGCTCTATCAGGTTAACCCAGAACCAAACTCTACTTGCTATGATCAGAGCTTGCTTCAATTAAACGACTCATACGTCAATTTGAGGTGCATTCTACATAGGAGCCATTATGCAACTATCACAACCGTTGTCGAAGTCGAAACCCAAGCACATTGTTTTGACCTCTCATCCAGGGCGTTCCCGGGAACAACCCCCCAGCCTGCATTGGGGAGAAATCGATCCTCTCAAGCGGAGACCGATTATTGGTACGGTGACAAACCTTGCCCATCGTAACGTGATTGGCACTCACTCTGGTTCCTATTCCGTCTATCGGGCATTAGCTGTTGCCAGTGGAGCGCTTCATCCTAATCACCGAGCGGATTTGACCAACACGGCTCCGGTGGTGCCCATTGGTCCCCATCCCAGTTGGGGTGAGCCGAATCGCATCGTCTCCCTTGATCCGTTTGGGGCAATGGTGGGGGATGTTTACACCGATCTCTATGAGCAAGGATACGACATTCGACCCACGATCGCTGTTACTCAAGCCCATGTCAATTTGCCAGAAATCCAAGAGGCGATCCAGAAAAATCGCTTATCAGTTGACGGTAAAATTGTCAAGCCCAACGGCAGTTTAGTCGTCACCAAAGTCGCCATTGACCCCGTGTGGTATCTGCCCGGAATCGCCCACCGACTCAACGTTGAGGAAGGAGAATTACGCCGCGCCCTCTTCCAGCAAACCGGGGGAATGTTCCCAGAACTGGTAACCCGCCCTGATTTACAGGTTTTCCTACCGCCGATTGGGGGAATTACCGCCTACTTAATCGGCGAGGTGGACGCGATTACCGATCCCAATCGCCAACTGGCCGTCCGCGTTCATGACGAATGCAACGGTTCCGATGTCTTTGGTTCCGATATCTGCACTTGTCGTCCTTACTTGGTACACGGCTTAGAAGTTTGTGTACAAACCGCACAAGCCGGAGGTGCCGGGGTTTTGGTTTACTTCCGCAAAGAAGGGCGGGCGTTAGGTGAAGTGACCAAATTCCTGGTTTATAATGCCCGTAAGCGACAAGAAGGCGGCGATCGCGCGGATGCCTATTTCAACCGCACCGAATGTGTGGCGGGTGCCCCCGATATGCGGTTCCAAGAACTAATGCCGGATGTACTACACTGGTTGGGAATTACTCGCATTGACAGTTTTGTCTCCATGAGCGACATGAAATACAATGCGATCACCAGTTCGGGTATTGAGATTGTCAAGCGCATCCCGATTCCCGACGACTTGATTCCCGAAGATGCCATGGTCGAAATTGCTGCCAAACAAGCGGCTGGTTATTACACCGAAACAACCGCACCCGATGCAGTAAAATTAGCGACGATTAAAGGGCGTAGTCTCCTGGGATAGTTTTTGGTTCGTTATTGGGAATTGGGGATGTGAGTAGAACCAATGACGAATGAAATGCCAAAAACAACAGACGATTGCAGATTTGATGTCAGGCAACTTCTTTGTTATTCTTGATCCAGTGACTTAGCTTCCTCATAGTCAGCAGTGTTTCCTTCAATTCAGAACAGTAAGTGTGTCTAATCACAAGTAGAGTGTGTACTCCCGCACTGGCGTCTGTAGTAAGCTATACCGACAGACAGTTATTCAGGGGTACACACTATAAAGTTAGAATTATGAATTATGAAAAAGTTTTGAGTATTGTGTAGGTGCGGGTTTCACTACTATTATGACCTCACAACAGATGTGGCTAAACCTGCCCCAGCTTAATCCTTTGCTTCCAAGTGTCGGACATGGCGCATGAGTTCTAGAATTCACTATTACCTAGAGTCCTATTCCTTGACAAAGGACAAATGACGAATGACAAATGACCAACAAACCATCGCATATCTAAGAACACCCCAAGCGATTCGAGAACGGTGCGATCGCGTCTTGCATCTGGCTGAGGCAAATCAGTTACATTACTTTGGTTGCGATTTAACCCAGCTAAAGAACGTGGCAAATTATGTGATTCAAGTGATGCAGGATGAATATCCTGATTTTAATATCCCATTCCACAGTCGCTGGCGGCATTTTGAAGTCGGAAACGTGCCACGCCTTGCTGAATTAGCACAAAAATTAGCTGGACTTACTCCTCGACAAAACGCCCAAAGTAAATTTGATTTAGCCATTGTCAGTGTCTTATTGGATGCGGGCGCAGGTGCTGATTGGCAGTATGTTGAAACCGAAACGGGACAGGTGTTTCGCCGTTCCGAAGGATTAGCCGTTGCCAGTTTCCGCCTGTTCTGTCAGGGTATGTTTTCGAGTCACTCAGACTATCCCTTACAAGCCGATGCTCAAGCATTACAAAACTTAACGGTTGAGCAATTAGCTCACGGATTGCAAGTTAGTCCAACGAATCCCCTTTTAGGGTTAGAGGGTAGGGTAAAACTCTTACAGCGCTTGGGAGAATCCCTACAGACACATCCGGAATTGTTTGAGGATGAAAACCCCCGTCCAGGTAATTTGGTCAAGTATTTGCTGAGTCTTGCAACTGGCAAGGAAGAGCAGACAAAGGCGGGTTTGACCGATAAAGTTAGGGAAAAAAGCGATAACCTGTCTCAACCCACTGCGATCGGCAAGCTATCCGCTAAAGTAGTGCTATCAGCGGTGTTAGAAGGGTTAGGTGATATTTGGTCAGGACGACTTGCGATCGCTGGCGTGAATTTAGGCGATGTCTGGTATCATTCTGCCCTCTCTGGGGAAAAGCCGAATGATCACTATATACCCTTTCACAAACTTTCCCAGTGGTTAACCTATTCCCTCTTAGAACCCTTACAAGAATTAGGGTTAGAGATTACCGGACTAGAGGAACTCACCGGATTAGCCGAGTATCGCAATGGCGGTTTATGCCTCGATTTAGGTCTGATTGTGGTTAAAGATCCGACAATTTTGCAACAGCGCCACTTACCCGGATCTGAAGTAATTGTCGAGTGGCGGGCGCTGACTGTAAGTTTGTTGGATCGAATTGCAGAGGCTATCCGAAAACAGCTCAACTTAACAGCAACCCAATTACCTTTAGTTAAAGTCCTGCAAGGTGGGACTTGGACAGCCGGACGCAGAATTGCGGCACAATTAAGAGAAGGGGGGGTTCCGCCGATTCAGATTGAGAGTGATGGTACAGTTTTTTGACGACTTGACACTCCCCGCCCATAGCTAGGGGCTGCTGAATAAGTCTTGGGGAAGCTGGGGAAGCTGGGGAAGCTGGGGAAGCTGGGGAAGCTGGGGAAGCTGGGGAAGCTGGGGAAGCTGGGGAAGCAATGATACATTTTCCCTGATAGCAGTGCAAGGGCTTGTAGCAGGTATGCAAGGGTTTTACACAGCCACCACCATAATCTTTGATTTGGTGGTGGAGGATATCACGAGTGGATTTAGTCTTGGTTTCCGGGTAGCCCGATAAACTCTGAAGTCAGATTAACTTTCATAAATTCGAGATTCCAAAGCTTCAGGATATTCTTCGCAATATTCCTCAAACGCTGTTTGGGAGGGCTTTTCTGCCCGTTGGTGTGCCGCTTCTGCTTGCAGTTCTTCCACAATGTCCCAGGCGGCGGCACATTCTTTAGAGGTGGGACCTTTTTGGGCGCAGACAGCCCGTGCTTCTTCTACAGCTTTGCGGATTTCTTCTTCAAGTACAACACTCTTGGGTTTGTCAAGAAAGTCTCCTTTGGTGAGAATATCGGTAACAGAGATAATGCCCAATAGTTTTTCCTTGATCACCGGAGCGCGGCGAATGCCTGTATTGGCAAACAATCGCGCCACGTACTCTACACCGAGGTCAGGATTGACCACAATGCAGGGCTTATTCATAATTTCATAAACCCGCACTTTTTTGGGATCTTTGCCATAGGCAATTACTTTATAAACAATATCAGTTTCCGTGACAATGCCATAAGCATCTTGGTCATGGCGGCGATCTACAATTAAAGCCCGTAGACCCATATCGTTCATCAAATCCACGGCGTCAGCTACGGTGGCTGAACCGCGAATGGTGACCACATCGGTGGTCATGATGTCTTGAGCCTTCATCATCATGTCAGTTTCTCCTGGAGTTGATCTGCCTTTATGATGCGACAGGGAAGTCGATCAGTCCTCAGACAATGGTTACATTGGAAGCTGATTCTTCCAAGCCCCGAACTTTGAGAGATTAGGGTCATTGACCTGTAGGGACTTCTATCGTGGAGCATTTTTGATTAAGGTTGTCTCTTGTTGCTCTACCTTGAGAGTCCCACGGACTTTACCGCCATTTTAACGCGATTTAGGTATTATTGCTTATCTATATAAAAGCTAGGTTTTCCTCAAATCAAGCCAATCGCCACACACATAAGTAAAATTTATCACACCATGTACGGGAGAGCCGGAATCGCTCCTGCACAAAACCCCGTACCCTTAGCATCAATTAACAATTAAATACTCTCTAAACTTAGGACGAAAGCGAACTAGACAGCGCTGATAAAAACTGTTTAGCGTTGATATTTTAATTGCCAGCTCGTTGGAAATTTCTTTCCAGGAGTAGCCAGCTATTACCTTGAGAGCTAAAAATTTAAAATTAGCAACAGGCTGATTCACAATATGGGTACTTTGGAAAATTCCTTCTGGATCTTCCTGTAAAACATCAATAACTTCTTGTAAAATCGAAGGAGTTGATGCATGAGTAAATGGTAGTGACGTTTTTTGTTCGAGCTGTTCCAGTGTTAATCGAGTCACTTGACGCTGGTATGTCCGCTGAAACCCCTTGGGCATCACTTCACGACTGGCTTCGATAAAAAACCGCTTCGCGAATAGGAAATTGACCCAGGATAAGACATCATACTGCGGATTATATCTATCAATATTTTCGCAAATGTAACAGAATAGTTTTTGCTGGGCTTCGGCATAGATATCGTCATATAAGCCTCTAAATTTACCTTTATGCGGATGGCACAGTCTACCCGATCGCAAAATTTCTTTGATCAATTTAGCTAGAGCTAGTCGTCTGTTTTGGCTTTTAGCCGGAGACTGCTGGGCGGTGAGAGCCAGTTGTTTTAGGCGGGCGTTGAGTTCGTTCATGGGTTGGGTGTAGTTATACTGGAAACAAGGTGATTTAATAGCTTGCTGACAGTATCGAACACCCTTTAGATGACTTCAATGGGAAAAAGTCGGATGGTTAACTGAGGCTCGTATCAGGTTTTATCAGTTCTGGGGTGAGTGAAATCAGGAAAAGTCTGTTATTTGTCCTTTGTCATTCGTCAGGGAACGGGGAACAGGGAACGGGGAACAGGGAATAGGGAATAGGGAATAGGGAATAGGGAATAGGATAATGGGCTATAGAAATTGTGTCTCCCATCTCCCCCAGCTCCCCCTGACAGGTGTAGGTTTTTTACTGTGCGGTTGGGGCAAGACAAGGAGGGCAAGGTGGACAAGAGGACAAGGAAGGAAAACCGTACAGAATCTTGTTCGGTCAAACTCACTTCTAAAAGCCGAAACGCCCGATTTTTCGTTC
>NZ_JAVJUO010000040.1:0-14117 GCF_040220555.1 Coleofasciculus sp. C1-SOL-03 | reverse complement strand
GGGAGTCACGGGACGAACCGCCATCGACTGTTGTCAATTCCTCTGTTGGAGCTTGGAGAAGTCGGTGAAAATCCGACAGGAAGTCGTTAGTACCGCATGACGGCGTATCTGCATAGTTTTGCATAGATATTTTTTAGCGGTTCCAGAGATGATGCGATCGCAAACTAGAGCTTTAGGGTATGAAAATTCGTCTTGTCCCCCTATAGTTCTCTGCATAAAGGGCAATCTCGACCAGTCGATTGACGCAACGCTCTCGATATTCAGATTCACTCACGCGATCCACGTTGCCAATCGTAAGTAGGTGGACACAATTAAAGTTAACGGTTGAGATTAGGGAACAGGATGTTGCCTATTGCCTATTCCCTATTGCCTTTTCACCTAATTTTATTGTCCTAACCTCAATGCGTAGTGCTATAAAAGCTGTGCCTGCCCTCTAATATTGTGGTCAATCAGAAAGTTCATGACTTAGATTCAAGTCTGGCTTTCGCGGCTTGAAGTTTTGCCCAGGCTGTTTCTCGACCAGGTGGCGGTGGCAGTTTGGCAATTTGAGCGAAGTATTCACGGTTTTGAGCGTCCCAGTACTGCCGAATCTCTTCGTCATCTTTCACAACAGTTTGATATTCGGCTTCGACTTCAGCACGATTGGCTTCAATGTAAGACATGGCTGCATCAAATTTTTCATCCGTAATCTGGGGGAAATGCTGTCGGATCAGTGATCGCGGATATCCCCCATGAATATAGTCCATGAATTGATACAGTGTAATGCGAGTTCCGGCGATGACAAGTCCTCGTTCTGTACGGGTAATTTTTGTTGGTTGATTGGATACCGAAGCCATAGTTATAGTTTTTTATAATCTGCTTTTATCGTACCTTATCTATCCTGATCTGTGATCGCTCTTTGAGTGAAGGGGATAGGGGTTACGCGCAATCAACAGGATTTTGGTAAAGTTCCAGGTAAGCGAGTTGGCAGATTGGACAGTTGAGGAATTCCAGAGGTAGCGATCGCGTGGACATGATGGCTAGAGTCTTAACCGGGTTTGGGTTAAGGGTTGTATGCTTGGGGTGAGGCGATCGCACGATTGGGAAAACAGCGATCGCATGGATGCTAAGGTTCGCTTGTAGTTTGGGGATTCGATGCGAAATCTCAACATCGGATTGCTACGATGAAAAAAGCCGAGTCGGAGAAATTGCAATGAGTCTGGTTATTTCCGATGATATTATACAAGTCAGCGGTTTGTCAGAACGTGAATTTTTGATAGAAATTGTAATTATGCTCTTCCAACAGGAAAAAATTAGTTTAGGGAAAGCCAGTGAATTGCTGGGGATGCATCGGATGCAGTTTCAAAGGTTGCTGGCTGAGCGAGGCATTTGTGTTCATTACGATGTCGCTGAATTTCAAGAAGATCTCAAAACCTTGCAGGAAATGGGTTGGTGATGATTGTTGTCAGTAATACTTCACCCATTTCAAACTTGGCGAAGGTTGGGCAGCTAACTCTTCTGCAAGAATTATACGATAGGATTTTGATTCCGAATGCAGTTCATAATGAACTTTTGGATGAGAGGGCGGGGGAGGCTGTGATTACAGCAGTTCAAGGGGCAACTTGGTTGAGAATACAGCCAGTTCAAAATCAGGAATTGGTTGGTGAATTGCGAAGTCGTGTGAATGTGGGAGAAGCTGAGGCGATTGTCCGCCCCAATAGCTAGACTGTGAATTAAGCGAACTAGAGAGCAAAGATGCCGGAAACCTCTCAACCTAAAGATAGTAGGATTGATTTAAGGGTTACTCAAGAGCAAAAAGAACTCCTAGAACGGGCAGCCGCCTTGAAAGGAGTTTCTTTAAGTGCCTATACTCTTTTTTACTTGGTTCCCATCGCTAGACAGGAAATAGATATCCATGAAAGGCTAGTTCTGTCAAATCGCGATCGCGAGTTATTTATGTCTGTGATGGAAAATCCGCCGCAACTGAAGGGAAAGCTCAAAGCTACTATCCAAAAGTTTCGGGACAAGTATGATAAGTAGTGAACTGAGATGGGACGTTCTGCCGATTGAGAAAAGATATCAACGAGATGCTTTTGACTGTGGCTATCGAGTTCTCAATGAATATCTCAAGAAATACGCTCGGCAAAATCATCAAAAGGGAATTGCTAAAACCTTTGTGGCTCTTCCAGCATTAGGTGGACTAAAGGTGGATGGTTACTATACTATCAGCGCCAGTGTCATTGAGTACGAATCTTTTCCTGAATCTTATCAACGAAAGATGCCTGCCTATCCGATTCCCGCTACGTTAATTGGTAAATTGGCAGTGGATAATACTGTTAAGGGACAAGGTTTGGGAGGAGAACTTTTAGCCGATGCCCTCTATCGTATTGTTCGTGCGGCTAGATTGGGTTTGTAGTCGGGGCTTTAGCCCCTAATTTTATGGGTTTTCTATTGAAGGTAGCAAGTGAGTAGATTGACAAAAGGGCAAAAATGCCTTGATTAAGGATCAAGAGCTTTTATTGACTTCCACAAGTGCGAAAATCCATGCCAATATTCACTCGTTTGCCTTGATAGGGTTCAGCGGTAAGTATCACTGTGCCATCCTGGTCAACAACCCAACCTTGGGCTTCAATTAAAGGTTGCGGATCAGGTTGAGGACGCTGAGAATTAGTAGGAGTTGGGGATGGAGAACTCTGACTGGATAACCGTCGCGTATCTTCCCAAATTGCCCGCCCAGACAGGTATTGACTGGGAGAATGAGGAATTCCACCGCGTCCGGTGACCACAAAGCGATCGCCTGTATCCGCTGGACAGCCGGACATGATTTGCCCAGAGGGATCAGAGAAAGTTGAGGGCAGTTCAATTAACCCTCGTGAGGGGTCAATATTCGGCGTATTAATCACAATTCGACCATCAATTCCTAATTCTGAACTTGCTGTAATATCACTTTTGGGCGTTAATTGGTCACTCACTTGCAACCCTAAAATACTTTGAGTAGTAATCGTAATATTGCCACCATTTCCCTCAAATGCATTCGCCGTAATATCACTATTTTCCGACAGCACCCCCACAATAAAATTAGCATCAACTGTCAGATCTCCCCCATTACCACCGCCACTGGCTTCGGTTCCTGCACGGGTGGACAGTTGACTATTATTTCGCAAGATAAATGTCTCGGCTACTTTGAGATAGATATTCCCCCCTTCTCCGGATAAACTCGTTGCTGAAATTAACCCTTGATCTAAGAACAGAGAGCGGACATCAATATTGATATCCCCAGCATTGCCTGTCCCTGTGGCACTCACCGACACCGCCGCGCGATCGCGAATATTTAATTCACTCGTGGGACTATTAATATTGATATCTCCCCCATCGCCGGATGCGGCTTGAGTTGAGGAGGCAAATAAACCCGTACTTAGGAGAGTCCCTTGATTATTGGGGTCAGACAGTTCAATCGACTCCGACACATTCACATTTAAATCACCCGCTTGTCCAGAATTAAAGGTGGTGGTTAGTACCTGCGCTCCCCCGCGTGCAACCAGCCGAGGAGAGGTTAGGGTAACATTGCCTGATGCCGCTTGATCAAAGGTTCCCGAACCTAACAGAGAATTGTCTAACTCGATCCGATTCGTCGCATCAATCTGAATATTTCCCCCCCTACCTTGATTGAGAGTGGTGGTAGCAATCAATCCACCATCACGGGCAATAAAATTGGGGGTTTCAATGAAGACATTACCTGCCCTTCCTTCTCCATCCGTAACCGTGACAATTCCCTGACTAAAATTATCCAGGGTGAGCGTATCGGCAAACGCCGGACGCACAAATTGCTCTTGCAACGCCTCAAATCCTGCCCCCATGACTTCAACGGATTCGGAAGCGCGAATCTGAATATTCCCACCCTTTCCAGAACCCGATGTCGAGGCATTAATCCGACCATTATTCAGTTGCAAACTCTCTAAATTCAGTCGAATAGCACCCCCATCTCCGAAACCACGGGTTGCTGATGTGATCTCTCCACCTTGTTCGACAATCAATTCTTGGCTAGTAATATCTATATCGCCAGCATTGCCCGATTCATTCGGCGAAAATGCATCCGTGGCGATGGAACTAGGAAAACTGCCATCCGCCGACCTGCCAATCACTTCAATTAACTCAGCATTTTTAATCGTTAATTGTCCCCCATTGCCCTCTGCTCCGGCATTTCCGAGGACGCCAGCACCATTGCGAAGGCTCAAGTTACGCACATCTAAGGTTAAGTCTCCGGCATTTCCATTACTCCCCGTAGACGTGCTGATCAAAGCGCCGTCCGTTATAGAAACGTTCTCCGCATTTAAAGTTAAATCCCCAGCATCTTCACCCAACGTTCCCGTACCGATACCGCCCTCTCCTTGTAAAACGATGTCTGTTGCATTAACGGTTAAATCTCCCCCCTCACCCTGATTCACAAACGTAGTAATTCCGCCACCGTCGCGAATAGATAATCGCCCGGTATTAATTGTTAAGTTGCCAGAGTTACCACTACCTAAAGCTGATGTGGAGATTCCTGTATCTCCTTGTAAGGGGATTTGAGCCAATTCAACAGGATTGGGATTAAACGCACCAGGTTGATTGCCAATAATTTCGATAGACTCCGTGGCATTAATCGTGACATCTCCCGCATTACCACTATTCTCCAGAGCAGTATTAGAACCAACCCCCACGGGGAACTCAATCGTTGTCTCCGGATCTTGGATAATCGTTAACCGACGGGTATTGAGGATAACATTTCCGGCATAAGCAGAACCAGACTCAACAAATGTACCAATATTACTATTACGAATGACCACATCATCAGCAGCATTGACCTGCACCATTCCCCCTTGAGTCTCATTCGAGGCAAAAGCAACAATCGGCGCATCTTTGACTTGCAGTGATGGAGCAGTAATTGTAATTCCCTGAGCTACACCAGACCCCCGGCTAATGGTTGAAATACCACCGGTTCCAGTTACCGATAACAACCCACCACTGGTGAGTGTAATTTGTCCTGCCATTCCTTCCTGAGATCTTGAGGTGATATCGACACTCACACTAATATTTCCGCTAGCATCAAGGAAAATATCTCCGGCTTGATTGATACCTTGGCTAACCAGCGCCGCCGTAGTTGCGATCGCGCCATTTTCACTTTTGAGGGTGATATTCCCCCCAGCTATTTCTCCACTTGAATCGATATTCCCATTCACACTAAGGTTCTCGCTCGCCTCAACAGAAATATCACCTGCTTGATTGCTACCTTGACTAACCAGCGCCGCCGTAGTTGTGATCCCTCCATTTTCGCTATTGAGGGTAATGTTCCCGCCGATTTCTCCCCTTGAACTGATATTCCGGTTAACACTCAGGTTCTCGCTTGCATTAAGTGAGATATCACCCGCTTGATTGCTACCCTCGCTAACCAGAGGTGCCGTAGTTGCGATCGCGCCATTTTCGCTATTGAGAGTAATGTTCCCCCCGATTTCTCCCCTTGAGCTAATATTTCGATTAACACTCAGATCCCCGATCGCATTGAGTGAGATATCTCCAGCTTGATTCTGGGAATTAGCAATAATACTTCCCATCGTCGTTAGATCTCCAGCAGCATCAACAGAAATCTTTCCCGCTTGATTGATACCCTCACTCACTAGAGGCGTCGTAGTTGCGATCGCGCCTTTTTCGCTATTGAGGATAATGTTCCCGCCGATTTCTCCCCTTGAACTGATATTCCCATTAATATCCAGATTCCCGCTAGCATCAACAGAGATATCACCCGCTTGATTTAGACTATCGCTGATCAGCATGGCGGAGGTAGCGATCGCACCTTTTTCACTTCTCAGGGTAATAGTCCCGCCTATGCCTTCCGTGGAGGTTGCGGTAATATTCTCACTAACACTCAAATCACCGCTCGCCTCCAGTAAAACCTCACCCCCTTGATTGATCCCATCGCTAGTCACAAAATCCGTGGTTGCGATCGCCCCGTTTTCACTTTTAATGGTGATATTACCGCCATTGTTCGCCACGACATCCCCGCCAATCGTTCGTCCAGTATTTACCAGCCCTGTAGTGACATTACCCAAGGCAAACAAAGTAATATCACCACTGCTGCCGCTATTGCCTAAAACATCGGCGCTGCTGATTGTACTATTGGCGGTGTTAATTTGACTGGTATCGGCAAAGGTTCCGGAGGTAATCTCGATTCTCCCACCCAGGGATGTCAGAGTAGAACCCGGATTCATCAAAAACTGAGCGACTCCAGCATCCCGTTGAGACGCGATCGCGTTTTCGTCATTAATTTTGGCAATAAAGTCTCCACCATCGAGAATGATTAGCTGACCATTAGCAATAGTAATCGAACGTCCTGCCTTTAACGTTAGACTATTGCTTGATGGGCTAAAAAGACTCTGATTAATAGCAATATCATTATTTGCCTGTAACGTGACAGAGTTAGTGGCGAGAGCCGAGCCAAGCACATTACCATTAATAATCGATACCTCTGTTGGATTCGTCTCAAAGGTTTGCCCATCAGCGGGGTCACTTCCATCCGCTTGAATCCAAATATTTTTTGGGTCGAGTAACAGGGTTCCCACGTCTCCCAAAGGAGCGGTTGTATCCACGATTCCGGTAAACTCTAAATATCCACCAGATACGTCCACAAACCCACCATTGGATTGAGGCGTGTCACTCGCACCACGGGCGGTAATCGTTCCTTCAAATTGCGTTGTTTCATTGCCCCGAATAATTACGCTACCGCCATCCCCCTGATTCAGAGAATCGGCTTGAATTTGCACGCCCTCAGCAATGGTTACTTGTTCCCCTTGACCAATAGTGACGCTACCGCCACCTGTAAGAGAAGAGACATCAATTCTGGCAGTTTCTAATAACTGAACCTCCTCACCGAATACCTGAATCGTACCGCCGGGAGCGGTCAATGAACCCGTACTCATCACCCTATCTCCCGCTAGCGTCAAGGTTTGTCCTGTACCGACGCTTAACTGTCCCTGATTGCGAATTTCCGCTTGCTGTTGACGCAGGGCGTCTAAAAATAAGACACCGGGTTGAATCGCCAACAGTTGACTGTCTTGGGGATTAGTCGCCCGAAACATGCCATCGTCTCCCAACTGAATCCCATCAGCGGTACTAGCAACAAAAGAACCCGCGACATCTAATTTGGCATCCGCACCAAAAAGAATGCCATTGGGATTGAGTAAAAAGAGGTTAGCATTGCCATCAACGCCTAAAGTACCAAAAATATTTGATCGGTTATCCCCTGTAACCCGCGTTAGGATATTGGCGATGCCATCCGGATTGGCAAAGTAAACCTGTTGGTCTACATTAACGTTAAACTCAGTAAAACTATGGAACAAGTTACTCCCCCGCCTTGCCCCACCTTCAATGAAGTCTCGCACATCTTGGGGACTAACGATAGAGTTTTCCGTGCCTAACGTATTATCGGGGATTAACTGAGCCTGAACCGTCGGATTGAAGAGGGTTAGCCAGATTAACGGCAATGTCAACGTCCGCCCCTGTTTGAGAAACTTGATTATAGTCATCAATCCTAGCCCCCTGCTTCTCGCCAACCCCAACTCTCATAATACTCCAAGAATGGAAAAGAACAAGGGCAATGGAGAAGGTAGAGGGATGGGGGACTCATCTTCGGGATTTGCTGAATTAATCGGGAAGCTATACTATACAAGGGGGAAAGCCATTTTTTACCCAATAATTACTTTCGTTTTTACCCCCCTACAAAAGGGATAATTTTGTCAGGAATAGGTAATGACAACAGCTACGTTTGAACTAGGCGAACATCGGGTCATTCTGTCAAATATCAGTTGGCAAACGTTTGAGCGGTTACTTGCAGACTTAGGGAAAAACCGCTGCGCTCGTTTGGCTTACAATGACGGAGTATTAGAAATTATGACGCCCTTAGGATCTCATGAAAATAATAACCGCTTTATTGAAAGCTTAATTGGCGCGATCGCGGATGAATTAAATCTCAACCTCAAACGGTTTGGCTCTCTCACTCTGAAGCGAGAAAAACGACAAAAAGGGGGAGAACCTGACTCCTGTTACTACATCCAAAATGAACCAAAAGTTAGACATAAACAAGAGATTGATTTGGCGAATGATCCGCCACCCGATCTAGTATTAGAGATTGACATTACCAGTGGTTCTATGGATAAACTCCCAATTTATGCCGCGATTGGTGTACCAGAACTGTGGCGTTATGATGGACGTAAACTCGATGTATTTGTTTTATCTCCAGAATCAACGAGTTATCAATCTGTGGAGAAAAGTCCGACGTTTCCATGGCTATCTTTAGCCGCAATTCCTCGGTTTATTCGGCAAAGTTTAGCGGATGGAGAAACTGCAACATTACGGGCGTTTCGGACTTGGGTGAGAGAACAGCAGTCGGATTAGAGATGGTACACAGACAGATTCCCGACTTCTTGGAGAAGTCGGGGATCTTGATTAGAATACTTTACCTCATCAACCTGAAATCTGCCGTATTTATTTTATCAATGCGTAAATCCTACAACCGTTAGGAATACTCCGCAGAGAACTGAAGGAAATAGTTTTGTGCTTCTTTGATTAAATTATAGTAGCTTGAGTTGGATTTAAAATTGATACCATATTTATCTCTTAAATAACGTTTGATCGTCTCTAAACCCTGATTCTCGTCTTGATTTAACCACTTCATTACATCTTGCTTCTGCTGTTTGGTCAAATAACCACTAGAGCCTTTGTAAGATAATTTAAGCCCTTCTAGTCCAGATTGTTTAAACCGCTTATTCCATTTACTGATAAACCCATTCGATACATTGAGAAACTCAGCAATCGAGTTATACGTCCATCCTTGAAGAGTTAATTTTACCACCATAGCTCTTTTCAATTCTCTGGAATCTGAATTGTTTTTAACCCACTCGTCTAACGCTTGGATTTGTTTTTCTATATGTTTAGCTTCCATCTAGGATTTTATTCAAGAACTGCGGCTTTCACTTGACTAAATCAATAATAACAGTTACTTTTGACTCGAAACATACAGAAAAATTCATAAAAAGTGACTAATTTTTGAGTAGTTTCAAGCGGTTATGCATTGTTTAGCACTTTTGTCAATATATAAAAAGTGGTAATTTCGCTAAAACTTCGTCATTTCTGGTTCTTCTCTCCAGACGCACCCGATCAGAACCCATCCGGAACAGGTTCCTCTGCGGTTACTCACTGTCTGCGTCTTGACACTTGATGATGCGATCGCGAAAATAGTACCGATACAAATCACAACTTAGCCTCACCTGGTTTCCCTCCAGAGTGACCAGTCCCATACTGTGCAGCTTAAACCCTTGCACCTGTTCCACCTCAATCGGTTCAGTGGTGCTAAGAACTTGGTTAAACGCCGTCGCCAGTTCAGGATTATGTTGCAGCGTCCACAAATGTCGATGCAGATGGTTGGCATAAATTCCCGTCTCCGTTGCGGCTGTTTTCAGGATCTGCTCAAAGGTGAAATCCTGTCTAGCTAAATGGTATAATGTCAGCCGGATCAGATAAGGATGACCCCCGACAAGCTGCATCATCTGAGTTATTTGTTCCGCTTCTAAGCTCAATCCATGACGCCAAGTCAAGTCTTGTACCTGTTCCCGACTCAGGGGTTCTAAATCAACGCCTAACCCGACATTAAACGGAGACTGATTGATATTTAAAGGCACATAGACCTCGGTTGATTGAATTAGCACCAAGCGTAACCGTTGCCAAATTGGATCAACTTTAGCTTGTTCATGCCAAGACCGCAATAGGGTGAGAAATTCTTGGACAATATTCACCTGTTGAAAAATCAGGCTCAATTCTTCTAAAACTAAGACAATCGGCTGATCAATTTCGGCTAAAATATATTCTCGAATATAGAGAGCGCAACTCATCTTACTGCCCAAATCCTCATCCCAATAGTCATTGAGCCTCGACTCTAACTTTAATTGGCGAGTCAAGCTAGCACATAACCAGCGCAACATCTTATTCAAGTCGCTAATCACCGTTTCTTCGACTTGCTGAAAATCTAAAACGACTGTTTTATAATTATTGGCGATACCACGACTGAGTAAGCGATGAACTAACGAGGTTTTGCCAATTTGCCTCGGTCCTTTAATTCGGATCAACGTGCCCGGTTTAAGCAGTTCCCGATAACATTGGGCTTCGTAAGGAACTCGCTCGATATAAAAGGGAGAGTTTAAGGGAACACTGCCATCGGGCAATTCCAGGTCAACGGTGGGCAAGATGGTCTGACCCGACGGCTGAATAAGCGGTGTTGGTGAGGATTTTGCCTGATCTGAACGCTCAGCTTTAGCTGATTTAATCCCTAATTCATTATCATTAAAAACCGCTTTTAATGTTAGTTTATTTGGCGCCATTAAACGCCGTTCAAGGACAGAGCGAACGCTTGTTTTAGTAACTTTCTCTTCCAGTCCTTGGGAAAGCATTCTCCACAACTGAGGCGCAACAGATTGCTTAATATAACTTTCCGAATAGCCCAATTCGTGAGCCATTTGGTCATAGTTTTTCTTGGTCTCTTGCCACGATTCCCGCAGGATGAACCGTTGCAAATCATTCAGATGCTGCCCAGTCTTGCTATAGACTAAGGCGTCGGCTAATTCCACGATGTCTGCACTTGCGCTCATATTTGCGATCGCTAATGAGTATCATACCCCAATTTTAATCCTTTCTCGGACTCAGGGGAACGTTATTGCTTTTACCCTATAGGCTAGGACAGATTGAAAAGCTGGAGTTGAGACTACGATGGTGATAGGTAGGGCAATGCCATGCTATCCTCGCTTCGGGAGAATTGATTCGGTAGGGACACTTCGACTATCCCCGGATTTCTCACAAAAAGATGAAAAAAAGGGTTCAAACTCTGCCAAAATAAGGACTGTGCGACTTATTCACAGGAGACTAAAGCAGCAATGTTGAAGCCCCATGGTTATGAGCCAAGCACTTATCCCATATTCTACCAAAGTCTTCAAACTTATTTCCCCGGTGCATTACCCATGCCAGATTACATGCAAAAAACCTATTATTACTTGAAATCTCATGGATTTGAAGATGAAAACACGATGGGAATGGCAGCACTGTGTCGGGACGAAATTACTGACTCTTTACTCAATGAAGTGATTAAATACTGGGGCAAAACCTTTAATTGTTGTAGCCTTGCCGGATTTGTGTTGATGGGCAAAACCGGGTTGGCAGCCGCAACAGACCACGTTCCGATTTTCGATGGAATACGTCGTTTTACGTTCTTCGCCATGCCTCATATTGCAATGTGAGAACGAGCGAGTAGAGAGTTGAATTAAACCCTAGAATATCCGTCACAAACTTAATCATATAGTTACATATTAAGTCTAGAATTGTAAATATATAAAAGTTCATAAAAATTGAGTAGTTATTCAGCAATATCTGGTTAAATCCATAAATTATTGATTTTGTCAATACCTAAAAATTCAGGAGTTCAATCCCTAAAACCTGAAACACCTTTGCCAACTCTGGCGCTAACTCTGGCGTCGCTTTAGCCGATCAACAGTTAGAGATTCAAACGATTGATTATAAAGATAAGCAGGCGATGTTGCATCGGGTTGCTTATCAGATGCAAGCAGTAGAGAAAGGGTTGGCGGGTAATCTGATTGCGGCGGATGAGTTAGAGAGGATTTTGACGGATTATCTGAAAACATTAGATATCAATAATCCCAGGGCGGTGGCTAGGGTGATGATTAAGCAACTGCGGGAACGGAATTTTATCTTATGTTTCATGGGGGCGGATTATTATGCCTTTGTGCATCGGACATTTTTGGAATATTTCTGCGCCTGGGAATATGTTCGGCAGTTTGAGAAAAAACAAACGATTTCTCGGGATAAGTTGAAAACCGAGGTTTTTGGCAAGCATTGGCAGGATGAGTCTTGGCATGAAGTGTTACGGCTGATTGTGGGGATGATTGAGCCAAAGTTGGCGGGGGAAATTATAGATTATTTGAGGAATCAGCCGGGCGAAGAGGAACAGTTTATTAATGTGTTTCTAGCGGCGGATTGCCTTTCTGAGGTGCGGAACCGTTCGGTTATCGCATCAACGGCGACTCAATTAATTAATCAGATTAAGGGGTTAATTCAGTATGACTTATCTTATTATTACAAACCTTATGGAGAGGATTTCCGTTTAGTTCGGGAAATTCGCACCCAAGCGGTTGCGGCAATTGCGACAACCTGGCATGATTCTCCAGACACTTTACCTTGGCTGAAACAAAAAGTCAAATCTGATGACGATGAGACTGTGCGATATGCAGCAGTAAAAGAAATAGCCAAAGGCTGGAAAGATGACCCAGATACCTTACCTTGGCTGAAACAAAAAGCCCTATCTGATGACCATTGGGATGTGCGATGTGCAGCGGTGCAAGAATTAACCAAAGGCTGGAAAGATGAGCCATGGCTATTTAAATTATTACGCGATCGCGCTCTCAATGATCCCTTTGTACGTGAGGATGACTTGCAATTTCATCCTCGGCAATTAGCACTTAAAATTATTATTAAACAATATCCTGATCATCCCCAGACTCTACCCTTGCTGCGAGACAGAGCCGAAAATGATCCTGATGATAAAGTTAGGAACTTTGCTCAGAATAAATTAGCAAAATTAGAGAAAAAAAAAGCGATATATGATATAATTTTAAACATAAATTTTGTTTACACAATCCAATCTAAACAACGTTAGTGTTAAGTAAAATTGCACTAACTTTCGAGTTTGTAGTCAGCGCTTTAGCGCTTCTGGCACGCTTCGTGCCTACTACGAAACCCGCTTAATCAGCGACATTCGTGTTGTAGGGGCGGGTTTCACAACTATCTTTTTGGTTGCACCCAGATGTGACTAAACCCGCCCCGACTCAGATGTTTAAACTTCCCATGAAAACAAAGGGCGACCCGATCGTCTGTAGGGGCGGGTTTTACCGATAACATGCTCTTCAAAACTGGTAACTTATGTAAACCCGCCCTGTTTCTGGAGTTGTCAATTTATGCAAGCGGGTCGCCCCTACAGGGGAATCATATTAGAGGGGCAAACTTTGATAGAATTTAATCAACATCCCTCAACGACAGCACAACAACGTATGACCAAGTAAATTTAACTTAGGTTTTAATACTATGACACTCGCCAAAGAAGAAATTATTTATCCCTCTAGTGATGGTAAACCCATGGCAGACAGCACCCTTCAATATCAATGGATTACCAAAATCCAAGGCGGCTGTGATGCTTTATTTAAAGATGACCCGAATGTATTTGTCGCCGGAGACTTACTTTGGTATCCAGTTGAAGGCAACAACACCATCTCCCAAGCACCGGATGTAATGGTTGTGTTTGGCGTACCAAAAGGCGATCGCCGTTCCTACCTGCAATGGCGCGAAAACAATATCCCGCCGCAGGTTGTCTTTGAAATCCGTTCCTATCATGACAGCCAGACTAAAATGGATAAAAAACTGGCATTTTATAACCGTTATGGTGTCGAAGAATATTACCTCTATGATCCAGACAACAAAGACTTGAGAGGGTGGCAAAGAATAGAAGGACTATTAGAAGTCATTGAACCCATGTCCGGCTGGGTCAGTCCGCGCTTAACTGTACGGTTTGAACTAACAGAAACAGGTTTAGAATTATATCGACCAGATGGGCAACAGTTTTTGTCCTATTTGGAATTAGAACAACAGCGAGAACAAGAAGCGCAACGCGCTGAACGATTAGCGGCAAAATTGCGGGAGTTGAATATTGATCCAGATAGTCTTTAAGGCAATTTAGAGGTTCGTAGTTGCGCTTTAGCGCCATAAGCGTTCGCATCGCTTACGACAAAAGTTATTGTGCGTTACGCTACCCTTTGAGAACGCTACGCGAACGCTAACTTCCAGCCCTCACCCCCAGCCCCTCTCCCAAGCTTGGGAGAGGGGAGCAAGAGGGGAGCAAGAGAGTCCGGTTCCCCTTCTCCCATGCAAAAAAAGCGAAGCATTCTCTGTCCTCCCCCATGGAACAAAAAGCGAAGCATCCGCTGGCTTCCCCATGGAACAAAAAGCGAAGCATCTGCTGGCTTCCCCCTTTTTAAGGGGGACGGGAGGGGGAT
>NZ_JAVJUO010000039.1:0-98387 GCF_040220555.1 Coleofasciculus sp. C1-SOL-03 | reverse complement strand
GCAGTCGGTCTGTCGGGGAGTAAGTCATGGGGCTGCTCTAGATAAGTGGCGAAAAACTCGTCAGAGTTGTAACTAGGAATGTCCTATTGTGAGGTAGGAAGCCTACTCCATAATCTTCGATTTGGTGTAGGAGGATGTCACCGGATTTTATCTCAACCTGTGGAAACCCGCGCAGGCGGGTTTCGTTTGTGTAGCTGCGGTTTTAACCGCCCAATTAACTAGGCTAGGCGAGGATAAAATCACTACTGTTGAGGGCACTCGCTTGAATCCCACTCAAGATAGCTAAGTCTGTATTGAAGACACTGATGCGAGTATCATTCCCATCTTGAATCAGGTCGAGCTGTTGGAACGTGATACCCAAACCACGAATGCCAATCCGGTCAATCTCTACTTCAAAGTCGGTAATCGTGTGAGCTGCACTGGGAACAAAGCCATTGACAATCCAGAACTGCTCATCACCATTGCCACCCGTCATGGTGCTACCACCATAACCACCGAACAATAGATCATCGCCGTCGCCGCCTGAGAGTTGGTCATTGAAGCCAGCAATGAGGATATCATCACCATCGCCGCCATCAAGACTATTATTGCCCGAACCAAACGAGGCATTAAGAATATCATCGCCATCGCCACCAGACAATTGGTCATTGAAGCCAGCTAAGAGATTATCATCACCTTTGCCTCCATCGAGGCTGTTATTTCCTGTACCAACGGAAGCGTTAAGGATATCATCACCTTTACCGCCCAAGAGTTGGTCATTCGAGCCAGCGAAGAGGTTGTCGTCACCTTTACCGCCATCGAGCAGATTGTTCCCGCCACCATTAATGGCATTGAGGATATCTTCACCCTTACCGCCTAATAGGTGGTCATTGGAGCCAGCTAACAGAACATCGTCACCTTTGCCTCCATCAAGCAGATTATTGCCGCCACCACTGGAAGCATCCAGGGTATCATGACCTTTGCCGCCAAACAACTGATCGTTGAGGTTAGCTAACAGTTCATCGTCGCCTTTTCCACCATCGAGCAGGTTATTTCCCGCACCATTGGATACATCCAGACGATCATCGCCAGCTTCACCAAATAATTGGTCGTAGCTGTTGCCAGTCAGTGTATCATCACCTTTACCGCCGTAGAACTGATTACCACCAATGCTTCCTGAACCATCCACCTCATCGTCCCCAGCCAGGGCAAAAACGATGACTGGGCTGTCAGTAATGGTGAGAATATCATCGCCACGGGTGCCAAAAATCGGAGTAGGAGGAATTTTTTGGTTGCCAAAGTCGATGTTCGTGACTGTATCACCAGGACGCAACACCACCCTCTGAGGTTGGGGAGTACCGGGCGTAGGTACAATACTGACAGCTAAGTCGTCGTGGACATAGCTCTGGTTGTACGCCACTTGTACCCCTTCAGAAGCATCAGCATTTTCGATGCCAATCGTGGCACTGGTTAAGGTGGCATTCATTTCATCATATTGATAGAGAATGCTGCCATCTGAGTCTAGGATCGCCTGAAATGTCAGGGAACCACCAGTAGAAAAACGAGGAACATCCTGATACTGAACAATGAATTGATCCTCAACTTGATCGTGGTAGTAATAAACCGCACCTCCCCGACCGGGATTTAAATCATCCCAGAAGGGCGCAATGAAATCATTGGGTTGATTGGGATTGAGAATGGGATCATTACTAAAATCACGGGCTTCAGAGCCAAAACCCAGGTATCCATTTGAGGAAATCTTGACCGTATTTTTATCTTCTCCGAAGAAAGAGAAGTTGAAGGGTAAGTTAACTTGAGCGAAAGAGTCATCACTTAGTGATATTAGACCATTGGCTATTGTCAACGTCTGGGTCAAAGTCATCAAAGATTACAGGAACAACTGGAGGAGGGGTAGAGCCAGTCAGCGCACTGTAGGCATTGAGCCGCCCCCCTGAAACGGTTATTCCTTGCAAGTCGGAAATTGGATCAACCGTTGCCAAAATGCGATCCTTGACCTGTTGGGCTGTTAATGTCGGGTCGTCAGACCAAACCAAACTAGCAACGCCTGCTACGTGGGGGGTTGCCATGGAAGTCCCACTCTTGAAACCGTATCCACCCCCAGGAATCGTGCTGTATACGGAGGAGCCTGGTGCGCCCAAATCTACAGAGGTTGATCCGAAATTAGAAAAACCCGACCGTCGATCATCATCGTCGGTGGAGGCGACAGAAATAATGTTATCTAGGTTATAGCTAGCAGGGTAAGCTGGTCTTGTATCGTTGTTGTTATTTTCATTACCTGATGCAGCAACAAACAATTGTCCTGCATTACCCGCCATCGCGATCGCATCACGCAACCCCTGGGAAAAGCTATAGCCACGCCAGCTATTGTTGGTCAAGTCAGCTCCCATCATCGTGGCATATTCTATCGCTTGAATCGCATCGAAGTAGGAACCCGAACCCGAAGATCCTAGGAACTTGAGCGCCATGATATCAGCCGACCAACTGACACCCGTCACACCAATACCGTTATTTCCTTCCGCAGCGATTGTCCCAGCTACGTGAGTGCCGTGACTGTTGTCGTCAAATGGGTCGTTATCATCATTGGCAAAGTCCCAACCGTAGACATCATCGACGTAGCCGTTATTATCATCATCAATCCCATTTCCGGCAATTTCTCCCGGATTTGTCCACATATTGTCATTGAGATCGGGATGGTTATAGTCCACCCCGGTATCAATTACCCCAACGACTACGTTGTTTCCGGTTTCAATATCCCAGGCTTCGGGAGCATCAATATCCGCGTCAGGAGTGCCACCTGTTTGTCCGGTATTGTTGAGTCCCCAAAGTCGGTTGTATTCGGGGTCATTGGGAGTAGTTGTATTGATAGAACCGATATAGTTGGGTTCGATATATTCAATGGCGGGATCGTCCCCATAAAGAGCGATGGCTTCAGCAACGCTCATCCCTTGGATTTCCCAAAGTTGAATGCCCATCGTTTGAGTGGACTCTTTCACCTTGGCGTCAAGGCTGGTTTGCAGAGCGTTAATTTGATTCGTTGACGCAATCGACGGGTTAAGTTTAACAATCACCTCATTGGGGGCGTAGGTTATTCCTTCTACACCCATGGTGCTAGAGAGTTCTTGCACTAAGGCTTGGAACTCAGGTGACTCCATCTCTCGCTTGGGCGCAACGGCTACTTGATCAGTACTCTCGTCTTCTATGTCTACTGAATCATTGAGTTCAATGTTGTCGGATTTATCAAACAAATCATTAACTGACATCGTTCTTATTCCTTAAACAAAATTCCTTAGAAAATCCGATCGAGTGGCTATTTCACTCCAGTCGATTCGCTGCAACTCGTGAACCTTCACTGGGTTACTCTGGATTAAGCAGCGAATTTTACGCGAATGAACAATTTTTTTGACAAAACTTTACAAAAACTGAACGGTCATATACGGGACTGACTCCTTCACGCTTAATGTAAGTCAAAACTGATTCAACGAAACACTGTATCTGGGAGGTTTCCGCTTTCGGGCGTAAGTCCTCAAAAATTAACCTGAATTTAACCTTACTTATGTAGCCGTAAGGTTAGGACATCGATGTCTAGTTGAGGAGTATAGACGTTTCTTTGCCGGAAATCTAAATAGTTAACAAAACTTATGAATATCCACATAACCAACTGTCCCAGCCGACATTGAAACCCCTACAGGACTTACGCCCAGTGTCTATATGTAGGGTTTGAATCCTCAAATTGCGTAAGTCCTACCCTAGTCATTTGCCTACATCCAGTCATTAACATAAAGTTTTGTAATAAAAACTGACCGATTGCGTAAAATCTTCTCCTTCAGCCAGAGTGATCCAGTGAACGGTTAAGCTGTTGTGATTCGCAGAGTGGTTCTGTCGCGTCCGACATCTGACATGGACACTGGGAATCATTCGGCTTTGTGAACAGCCTAGTTAAAGAGGTTATCTGATGAACTTATTACTTGGAATTGCTTTATTTTTCCTCGGTTTTATCTTGGCAATCATTGGCGGGTTTTGGACGCTAATTCTCGCATTTATGGATCACTGGGGTTGGGGATTGGCTTGTTTATTCATTCCTTTCGCTGGTTTAGTCTTTATTATTATGAAATGGAGTAATCAATCAGTCAGGCGTTCTTTCTTCCTACAGCTTGCCAGTTTACCGTTGACGGGATTAGGAATGCTTTTTGGCGGACTCTCTGCCTTTAACTTGATTTCCAATAGTACAATTCCTCTATCGGAGGATGACATTTTCGTAGAAATGCCAGAATCGGATGTATCTATAGATACAGAACAAGAGTTATCTCCAATACAAACGCCCGCTAGTTCTCCTACTCCTGAGGTAGCTGTATCTCCATCTTCAACTCCCTCTGTATCTCCTACACCGAATACGACTTCATCCCCTACTGCTAAACCCGACTATACTCAATCTATGCTAATTGGTTATGCGGCTTTCGACCAGGGAGATTATCAGACGGCTTTAATTAATTTTAAAAGAGCCTTAAATGAAAGACCAGGAGATGGCTATGCGACAAAAGCTATTGAAAATACGGAAGCGATGATTAACCGCAACCGCTAGTGCTTTGATTCAGTAATTTAAGTAGCTCCACTTAGCTAAGAAACAATACCTCAAGCGTTGAGTTTT
The DNA here is from genome assembly GCF_040220555.1 of Coleofasciculus sp. C1-SOL-03. Lineage (NCBI taxonomy): Bacteria > Bacillati > Cyanobacteriota > Cyanophyceae > Coleofasciculales > Coleofasciculaceae > Coleofasciculus > Coleofasciculus sp. C1-SOL-03. Next base: position 93,742 of record NZ_JAVJUO010000039.1, on the reverse strand, counting down.
ATTTGACTATTATGAGTCTTGACAATGAATGATTATGGAAAAATCAAAATAATGGATACAGGAATTAATCGGACGTATTTAAATCTGGAGATTAATGGATGTCTAATACATCTCAAAAGACTGAGTTACTTAATTTACTTCTTAAGGTCAAACAAACTGTCCCAGGAAGTATAGAGCGAAGGCAAACCCTAACCAAACTGGTTGATCGAATCCTGCGATCGCGCCCAATATGCCGTCCACTCAAAGATCAACCCCTATCCCGTGCTTGTCAAGACATTTACCAAGCCGCACGCCAGCAACTTTTGGGTAGTCTGTATTCGGAGATTGACCGCTACAATCCTGAAAATGAACCCCTAAGACAATGGGCAAATCTACGGATGCGGGAAGCCTTTCAAGACATACTCACTGACAACCGTCTGAAACAGCTAGCCCTAGAAGCGAAACAACAGTCAGCCCAGACACAGCAACGCCAATATCTCTTAACTGAACTCATTAATGCGATTCAACTATCCCGGAGACTGATCCGTCCTCGCCGAGGTGAACTTTCTCGTGATTTTTATAACGTAATTTATGATGATGCTGTCAATCGAACATTGCTTTATGTTTTCCAAAAAATTGACTTATATGACCCGGAACGAGGGAATGGAGTATTTATGAATTGGGTTAACTTTAGATTGGATAGAACATTAAGAGACATCCGAGCCTCTTACCAGATTACCCAAGATAAACCAATTGCTATTGAGGAAATAGAGACTATAGGCGAAACTCAAGATGTTCCCACGACATTTGAAATAATTATGCAGTACATAGAACATGATCCCGATAAAATTTTCAAACAGGAGGTGATCAAGAAAAATCCCAACGCCAGCTTCCAAGCCATATTTTTAGCGAAACGCATTCAGGGGAAAAGCTGGAAAGAGATTTCTCAAGACTTGGGAATACCCGTAACCACCCTAAGTAGTTTCTATTGGCGTTGTATTCAACGCTTTGCCCCAAAAATTAGACAGTATGTCCAAGACTGTGCCTAAGTTCGTCATTGGTCATTGGTCATTGGTCATTTGTAATGATTTGAGTACGATTTACAGAACGGGTGGAGTGTTCGGTTTATTTTCAACAACCCACTTATTAGATTACGGCGACACCGATAAACAGGAGAAAACGTGATGATTCATATCAATAAACCCGCGATGTCTAAAGTTAAGCTAGGTTGGCAAGTCCATCAAAACGCCAAACAATTTCGTCAACATCAATCCACTCCCTTTAATTTTGTCAACGCGCAGCAGGTTTATCTGAATACCTTAGCCGTGTATGCAGTTAACGACTACCTCAAGCGCCAAGGAATAGAGACAGACTTAACTGGAAGTGATAGCTGGGACCCATTAATCCAGTCGTTAGCCAATATTGCCGACTTAAAGGTTAAATGGCAAGGGCAATGGGTAAAACTTGAGTGCCGTCCTGTGTTCTCGGATACAAACTTTGTTTACATTCCAGCGGAAGTTTGGGAAGATAGGATTGGTTATGTTGCCGTCGGAATGAATGAATCTCTCACCGAAGCAACGTTACTGGGTTTTACTCAAACTGTGACTACGGAGGAGTTATCTCTTAACCAGTTCCAATCTTTGGATGATTTGCTCAAGTGCCTTCAACCCAAACGTGAACCTAAACCTCTGGTTCAGTTAAATCAATGGTTTGATAATATTGTGGCAGAGGGTTGGCAAACGGTGGAAGCGTTACTGGGTACACCAGAGGTTAGTCTTGCATTCAGAAGTGTCAACCCGGCGACGGTGAAGCGGGGAAAGATAATCCAACTGAAAGACCAAAGTCTAGCACTGATACTTGACCTGAATCAAGATAATGAACAAAATGTTCGTATCCGGGTTAAAGTTCGTTCCTTAGCGAGTAACACCCCGTTACCCGAAGGCATTAAGTTAATGGTACTGGATGAAACCGGAGAACCTTTTCTAGACACGCAAGCCGGAAACGCTGACCATTCTATTCAAACTAAACCCTTTCAGTTTATTGATCAAGCTGAGGAACAATTTACCGTTAAAGTGGTGCTGGGTGAGGAGAGCGTAACGGAGGATTTTATAATTTAAACTGAGGAAAGCCAGAACATAACTATGGGTAAGGTCGTTAAACTTAATCTAGAACATGGGAATTTTAGCCAAGGGTTTCAGATTACCCTCGAAATTGGTGATGAGCGTTCTCCGCATCGTCAAATCCGGACAGGTGGTCGTTTACCCGCTAATTTACAGGTTTCTGCCAACTATGATAATTGGAAAACAACCTATCGCCGCTTAGAAACAGCGTTCAGGCGTCCAGTTATTCTAGAGGAAGAAACCGAACTTCTTCCCCCTGTCTCTGCTGACGAATGTCAAGTCTTATTTGAAACCCTAAAAGGTAGTCTCAATCATTGGCTGAGTGCTGAGGAGTTTCGCCGTGTCAAAGAGCAATTACTCAGAGAGTTAGACGAAGAGGAAGAAATTCGCGTCATTATCCGCACCAGTGAACACAATTTGCGGAAGTTACCCTGGGATACGTGGGACTTTTTTGATGAGTTTTCCAATGCGGCTGTGGCGATTAGTCCGACAGAACATGATGTCGGAAATCCGGTTAAACCGAAAAATCAAGTTAGAATTTTGGCGATTTTAGGCAATAGCCAGGGAATTAATATTGCCAGAGACAGAGGGTTACTCGAAGGTTTACCCCAGGCGGATGTCCGCTTTCTGGTTGAACCGCAACGTCAAGAATTTGAAACCCTGTGGAGTGAAGAGTGGGATATTCTTTTCTTTGCGGGACATAGTTATAGCCAAGGAGATGGTGATTGCGGTTATATTTATATAAACCAAACTGAAAGGCTAGCCATTAGTGAGTTGAAAAATACCCTAAAACGAGCGATTAAGAAAGGGTTACAACTGGCGATTTTTAATTCCTGTGATGGTTTAGGATTAGCCAATGAGTTACAGCGGCTGAATATCCCGCAAATGATTGTGATGCGGGAACCTGTACCGGATAAGTTTGCTCAGGAATTTTTGAGATATTTTCTGGAATCGTTTTCCAGTGGCAAATCATTATATACTTCAGTCCGAGAAGCACGGGAAAAGCTACATGATTTATCGGATATTGAGCGAAGGTTTCCGGGTGCAAGTCTATTACCTGTGATTTGCCAAAATCCTACTGTTTTACCCGTGAAGTGGGACGATTTTTTGGCAAAGAAAAAGCCTGAGGTTAAATCCGCATCAGGGGAGACGGTTGAACCGCCAATTTTACCTGAAGATAAACAGACATTACCCCAACCGATTTCTCCGGAACAGTCGGCGACTGCGGATAAAGCCTTCCAGGTTTCACCCCCAGGGAAAAAGCCAATCGGTAAACGAATCGGTATCGGAGTTTTGGGCGGCGCTATTTGTATCTCAGCCATCAGCGGTTGGTTATGGTGGAAACGCCCTATCTGTTCATTGAACGATAATCGGATACCATTCATGATTAATATTCCCCAAGGACAACTGTTTAACTATGGGGGAAGTACAACGTGGGTTCCTCTTGCTCAACCCTTTCACGAACAGATCAAGACAGCCTTGCAAGATTTTCAACTCAATCCACCGAAGTATAGTGGTTCAGTGGAGGGAATTGAACAGGTATTGGGAGGCTATTTTGCCTTCAGTTTATCCTCTACCCATCTGCGAAAAAAAGATTTAGCCGAGGCGAGACAGCAAGGCTATGAACTGATTCAGGAACCAGTGGCAATTGACGCGATCGCAGTCGGGGTAAATCCGCAACTAAATGTTCCTAACCTAACCCTAACTCAGCTTAAAGATATTTATACCGGGAAAATTAGCAACTGGCAACAAGTGGGAGGTCCGGATTTACCGATTACTCCCTACTCCCGCGCACCCGAAGGCGGAACCGTGCGATTTTTTACCGATGCGGTTTTAGCAGGACAACCGTTTAATACCCAAATTGTCCAATTCGTTGATTCGACAACCACGGGAATCGGTAAAGTCAGTAATGAGCTAGGTGGAATTTACTACGCCTCAGCACCGGAAATTGTCTCTCAATGTGGGATTCGCCCCTTACCGTTGGGACTTCCAGGAAAGACGGCGATTGCTCCCTATCAGGGTGATTTAGTTCCCCTGGAGTCTTGTCCCCAGCAGCGCAATCAGGTTAATTTAGCCGCCTTCAAAAGTGGAGAGTATCCTTTAACTCGAAACTTATTTGTGATGATTAAAGATTTTCCCGGTGAGAATAATGCCCAAGAACAAGCTGGGAGAGCGTATACTAATTTGATATTAACGGGTAAGGGTCAAGCGATGGTCAAAGAACCGGGATTTGTTCCGGTTGCTCCAAGTTGTCCGTCGCCCTAGTGCGGCGGGCAATGCGGTGAAGCTGGGGGAGATGGGGGAGCTGGGGGAGCAAAGGATAAAAAAATGATTAGCTGGTGGGGGAATTATTTAATTGTCTGTGTCAATCTGTGTGCTTGACTATTTAATCTTCTAGAAAGTGCCATTCACTCTGTGTACTCTGTGTTTTTGTCAAGACTTAGTAATAATTTTTATTATAACTTTAACAAAATACATGCGTCCAAGGGGGAGGTTGGCAGTGAGACGAAAATCGTCAATTATACAAAGTCTTACGAAGATTCAAGGGGTTTAGCTGTATCAAAATTATTTTTGCCCATAAAAAACCCACCATAGATAGTATACCTGAAAATCGCACAAGTTTCTCACAGTCACCGCAACCCTTGAAAATTCGTAGCTTTTTCCCAAAACGAGGTAAAAAACGAGCAATTATGACGTTTTGTTGAGACGAGACTCGAATTTAAAAAATTAAACCATCCTGGGGGAAAGAATAGTTTAAGTTATCAGAGCTTGACAAATCAAGCCGAAACGGGATTGAGTCAAGCTAAGGAAATGTCAGTAGCTAAGCAGAAAGAAAGAGTAAATTGGTAAGCTGTCACGCATTTAAATTGGGAATGGGTAGCGAGCAAGATGCTCGCACTACAAGGATTTCGTCATTATTGACATTAGGGTTTAAATGCCAAACAGCTTATATCGTGAATCGTGGTTATCAAAAGAAGTGCGATCGCTCGCTGTGCCGGATCGGATTCGTCTAAAGTCCACTACTAATCAAGTACCCGATTATGCCATTAGAGAATGAAGAATATCTGTAGATACTGATGCTTATTCCGACGCTTGTTACCCTACTGGATTGACACAGCTTAAATGGTGGATTAGATGTGACGATTGAATCGGGCGCACGCCATGCGCCCCTACAGTTTCCAGGCTAATGGTTAATTGCTCAAAGAAGGTGTGCCGAACCACTACTGGCTTGACACAGCTAAAATTGTGGAATAGATTTGACCATTGAATCGGGCGCAAGTCTTTGCGCCCCTACAGTTTCCGGGCGTAATTCTAATTCATCAAAGAAGGTGTGCCGAACCACTACTAACGTGACACAGCTAAAATGGTGGAATGGATTCTACCGTTAAATCGGGCGCAAAGCAATAGCCCCCTACAGTTTATGCACTACTCATCTTTATTGGTGTTACTATCCTTATCCCTATCGTTCCCGCTACTTTCGCCCTCAACGGTAAATGCTCAAGAGACAACAGCACAATCTAGCTTTACCCAAGGATTTTGGCGTCCAGCCGAAGGACTGGTTCAAGAACAACTAAATTTGATTAATCGGATTGAGCGAGCATACTACAGTCCTAATGTATATCAAGTAGAAGCGACGCGATCGCAACTTTTCTTACATCTCGGCAAAGTAGAACGCTTCTTAAATAGTCAGTATCGAATTCCCCAGTTTCTCTGTAATAACGGAACGCCTGATCCCGATGTTCCTGCACCGTTAACCTTACCCCAGCGACAGGTGTATTGTAATCTTTATGTATCTACCCAGAAGCTGGAACCAATGGTTGATCTGTTGGATATGCGGTTACCGATGCTAGCTGGGTTAGCTGCACCGAGTACCATACCATTAGAGGATCAACGTCCAGGCTTGCGGTTGAATTTAGCCACACCACTTCGTCCTGAATTTGCACCTGTACCCGACTTCCCCGAACCGGAACCGCCTGTTTTGGGTATGCCAACAAAGCGTCCCCTTACAGACTATCAGAGACAGCCGCGACAACCTGCGATCGCGCCTCCAGAAGCGGTGACCCAAACCCTTTTAGCCGCACGGGAACAACTATTACTCACATTACCAGCATTTCCCGACTCGGCTCGTATAGTTGATCCTGGTGTTTACACGGTAATTCCAACTCAGAGTACTTTGGGTCTTTTGCCCTTAGAACCCCAGCGATATGCCGACTTTCTTGACCAACCCAACACCGGAATTGCTCGTATCTTTCTCGCCGAAAGCTATCAACCTGATCCCAATAAGCTGCGAAACCGCCTGCAATCTCCTCTCCCCCAACCCTTTCCCTTAACGACTGGGGTTGAATCGGCGACGGATTCCGTTCCTAGCTTGGCGCTGGAGATTGAAAATGGGAACTTCACCATTCCTTTGCAGGGGCTAGATTATGGCTTTATCGTCAATTTGGGTGATGTTTCTTTAGACGAACTCGACACTAATCTCCAAACAATTCACACCCTGACACCCGAACAACGGGATTTATTTCTGAACTATCGTCCACCCAATGAAGTAGAAGCTTTACAAATAGACCAACGGCGCTTTTTTACAGGTAAAGATGGTATCGGCTTTGTCCCGCCTTTAAGCCCACCTGCGGCTATAGGTTCAGAGGTAGGATTAAATAATACCTATTTAGTCAGATTAATCCAATTCCAGTTACCTGAAGCTGTACTGGAAGGAGAACCAATTTCACGATCGCAGCGCCGCTATTTACCCGAAATTCTCAAGACACCAAGCAGCGATGTTATTGTGGCTTTTCAACCTGTTCACCAACGTTTAGATGGGAGTTATACAGTGCTATGGCGTTTACTTTATCGCTTTCCTGATCCCCAAATTGAAAACTTAGCCGAATACGTGGAATTAGAGTGAAGTTTCCCCAAAACAAAACAATGTAAGACAATGTAAGTCGAAGGGTTAACCCGTCTCGAAGTATCCTTTTAGAATCCTTGGTTATTTATACCAAGGAGAAGTCAACTCAAGGTTATTCTAAATCCACTGATGTCGTTACGACGGCTGGCAACTCTGACGATTGAACGCTTAGAACCTTGGCACACGCCAGCAGCTTGGTTTCAGTAGGCACTTTAAGCTTTGACGCTAACTTGAAGAACTCAAGCATTTTAATGAAGCTAAACGTGGGATCTGGAAGATAGACAACCTGTCCAGAACGAATGGTTATCCCCTGGCGACTGGATGACTGAAAGGCATGATGGAGATTATGCCAGCCTTCACCCAGAGTTAGAAATGCTACTAACTTATTATTGCGACTGAGATCATCAGTGATAAAAGGTTGTTCCCCGACAATATGGCAAAGGGAGTTGACGGTTTGCACGCCATGAAACAGCAGGGTTGTGCTGAGAAAAAATGCACCCAGATATTCAACACCACCGATAAGATAAGAAATCACTCCCAGTGCTACTAGAGGGATAAAGTGCAAACGATCAATCACCTTTAAAACAGGATCACTCTCAACATCGGCAGGTAGCTTGTCAGGAAAAAAGCGGGGAGATAATAGCCAACCTCCTTGAGACCAATAAAATCCTCCGATCCCTTGAACGGGTGTACAGGGGGAATGGGGATCGAGTTCTTGATCAACATGTTTATGATGGGCTATATGGTGTGCTTTCCACCAACTTGGACCCATCTGCCCCGCCGCCGCCGCCACAATACTTCCCACCCATAGAACTGGAGCCGGAGCTTGATAGCTTTTGTGAGTGAGTAGTCGATGGTAGATGCCGGTTGTTGCCAGCATACGGATGACATATAAAAATATGATCCATAAGCAAGCGCCCCACGATAAACCCGTGATTAAAACAAGTAATGATCCGATATGGCTAAAGATAATCAGCGTCGGACCGATTAGATAAGAAATAATTGTCAGTGGAGAATACTTTTTCATTTTTTTCTATTGTCCTAAAAGGAAGGATGGTTGAATAAGCCGTTAATGAAACCTGCCCCTACTTTTCTATTACCAAGAAACTCCTCTGACTTACAAAACAACCGCATAACCTACGTTTGTCAAGTCATGCGGTTCAATGTAACTCATAAATACTAAGTTCAATTATTAATTGAGTTAGCATCAGGCTATCTTCAAATTAATAATCTAAAGTAGAACAATACCTACATTGGCTAACTCTTCAAAAAATCTGATGAAAACAAACTTTTGACCCTTCGCGACCCTCAAGGGCATAGGTTTAAACTGCCCAAGCGTTTGACTAGGCTGCCTTTTTAGGAGGTAGGACAACTTTCTTAGCTAAACCTACTCCTTGTAGTAGTTGAATTGCCCACCATGTCATATCGATTTCCCACCATTTACGTCCAGCCGGAGCAACATTGGGCTGAGCGTGGTGATTGTTGTGCCAACCTTCTCCGTAGGTTAAGATAGCTGCCCACCAGAGATTGCGAGAACCATCATTAACTTCATAAGTCTGATAACCGCGCAGATGAGTGGCAGAATTAATTAACCAGGTGCTGTGCCACAGTACGACAGCTCGGACAAAGACACCCCAGAATACAAATTGCCATCCTCCGACTACGTAAAGCAATAAACCCAGGGGAAGTTGTAACAATAAGAAGTAACGATCTAACCAGCGATAATAGGCATCTCTTGCCATATCAGGAGCGTATTTCTGATAAACTTCGTAATCAAAAAATTCGGGTTTGTGATAGAACAGCCAAAGCATGTGACTCCACCAAAACCCATGTCGTGCTGAGTAAGGGTCTTTGTTGGCATCATCGGGGTGAGCATGATGCTGACGGTGTGCTGCTACCCAGAAGATTGGTCCCCCTTGGAGAGCTAAAGCCCCAATGGTGGTCAGGATATATTCTAACCACTTAGGCACTTGAAAACTCCGATGGGTCAAAAGCCGATGATACGATAAACAAATGCCAATACTGCCAAAGAGCCAATGGAGAAATATCATTACTCCCAAGGCTGACCATGAAAAAAACCAGGGCGCCAGCAGTGCCAAGACGTGAATCGCGCCAAAAAATAGCAGACTGGGCCAATGGAAGGGTAAGTTAGTGCGACTTTGAGGAGGCGCTGAGATTGAATGATTAGTCATTGAGAATCGTTACAGTAGGAATTGAGGTGCAAGTGTTACTTACACTTCTACCATCAGCTTAACCACTGTTCCATCAAAATGCAAGTATTACTTACATTCTTAAACTATGTCTCGTACCAGTTCTGCAACACGAGCGCGTTTGATTCAAGCAGCGCTTGAGTTGTTTACCGCTCAGGGGGTTACGGAGACGACTACACGTCAGATTGCGGAATTAGCCCAGGTTAATGAAGTCACACTGTTCCGTCAGTTTGGTAACAAACAAGGATTGCTCTTAGCCGTGATCGAAGACTCTGGGGTGTTTACCCGTCTGGGTGAATCCCTCAGATCCCAAGTTGATCAGACAACCACGTTTGAGCAGGCGCTGATCAACTATGGACGCGATCGCCTTCAAGCTCTGACGCAAATGCCCGAGTTACTCCGCTCTGTGGTTGGGGAGTCAGGAAAATATACGGTTGAGCATCGTCAGGCGTTAGGAGAAGGGGTTACCCAAGCTAACCTGGACTTCGCTGATTATCTTACCACCGTGATTCAACGCGATCGCTTACATTTACGTTTATCAGCGGAAAAATTAGCCAGTTTGGTTAATGGGATGTTATTTGGGTATTTGGTGATTGAACTAACCAGCGAGTTCCACAGGCTTTGGCAGAATCAGGAGGAGTTTTTGCAAAGTTTGCTCGAACTTATCTTACACGGAGCTTTTGCAGACGGAGAGCTACAGAGACGGGAAGAGGCACAGAGACGGGAAGAGGCGGAGGAAGAGCCAGGAAGCGGCGATACAGGGGAGATAGTGCGCCAGCCTGTCCCCGATTCTTCACCGAATGCGCCTTCTCAGGTGACTTCCTCTGAGACGGTAGCCGATTTACCCGCATCCTTAGTTCATGCCATTTTGCAACAAGCCAAAAAAAGCGGCTTACGGGATTATGCTCTCGCCTATGTCCTCTTTGGTGCAGGATTGCGGGTAGAAGAAATTATTGCCTTAGAGCGATCGCACCAAATTAGTGATACCCATAGACATTTGTTACAAGTGACTCAAGGTAACGTGCGCCAAGTCCCTGTGAATCAGTGGATTATGGGCAAGCGCTATGGTTCATACACCCGCAATCCCTTAAACCAATGGCTCAAAAGTCGTAAAGATGATCGCTCACCCATGTTTGTTAATGAAGCCTTGGAACGGATGTCGGTGTCAGAATTAAGAGCTGCATGGCGTAACTTTACTGCTGAGTTGGAAACGCCATCTCCCTCAATTGAGCAAGCGCGACAAACCTGGTGTGTGGAACTGTTAATGAGAGGGATGAATGTGGAGGATTTGAGTATTTTAAGCGGTTTAGATGTGAAACAATTAGAACCTTATGTTCGTCGGGCAAGGGAAAAAACGGCGTTGGAACGGGCGATTCGTTTAGATCAAAAACCTTGAGTAGGGGTTGCTGAATATGTATTGTGGTGAGGATAGGGAACAGGGAACAGGGAACAGGGAACAGGGAACAGGGAACAGTAAGGTTTGAGAGAAATTTGCAAAAATTGATACAGTAACGTTTTCTTTTGTCCGACTACTTACCCAATATTAAAATATGAATAATACAGTTATCCTCAATTATTTTGAACAGAGGCTAATTGAAAAAATCCGCGACTTACCTCCTGGTAAAGTTGAAGAAGTCGCCGATTTTGTCGATTTTTTACTAAGACGCAGCGAACATCATCAGACGATGGTTCGAGAATCCGCTACACTTTCGGAAAAGGCATTTGCCAAGGTCTGGGATAATCCAGATGATGCTGAATATGACCAGCTATAATTTTGGAGATGTTATTATCCTAGTTCCATTTCCTTTTACCAATCAAACAACGAGTAAGAAACGTCCAGCCGTTATCATTAGTTCTGATACCTACAACCAAGAACATCCTGACTTGATTGTGATGGCAATTACCAGTCAAAGTCGGCAGATACTGATGTTTGGGGATGTCACAATAACAAACTGGCAAGAAGCCGGGTTACTCAAGCCCTCTATTATTAAAGCGATCGTTACGACAGTTGAGAAAACCCTGGTTTTGAGGAAACTTGGACAACTCCAAGCTTATGATATCGATGTACTAAGAGAATCATTAGTAAGAATTATCGGCTAGTGCAGCGCGGCAAAACCTAGTATTCCAGCAAACTTGATATAACTCCTAGGCGGGAACTTCAACTTGCTGATTTCCGGCTAAACCAAATGCCTGGTGAATGGCTTGTAATGCTGTCACTCCTTGCTCTTTATTCACCACACAACTAATTTTTATTTCCGAAGTAGTAATCATTTGAATATTGATTTGGTGTTGAGAAAGGGCGGCAAACATCCGCGCCGCTACACCGGGTTGTCCAATCATTCCTGCACCAACAATGCTAACTTTGGCAATATCGGCATCAAGGAGAACCTCGCCGTACCCTAAAATAGGGGCTGCCTCTTGGAGAATTTTCTGGGCATTTTCCGCCTCAGCTTGGGCGACAGTGAAGGCAATATCGCGTGTGGGAATTCCATCAATCACGCGACAGCGCTGAGATTGAATAATCATATCCACGCTAATAGCTTGCTCGGCTAAAATACTAAATATTCGAGCTGCCATACCTGGACGATCAGGAACATAGCGAATCGCTAAACGGGCTTGATTCTGGTCAAGAGCAACCCCTCGGACAGGGTTTGACTGTAGAGACGTTGCATGCAACGTCTCTACATTCGGTAAACGGGCGGGGGAACTGGTAATATTAAACTGGTCACACAAAACCGCGATCGCACGATTACAATCAGCCGCATCAATCACACAGCTTACTTTTACCTCAGAGGTGGAAATCATCAGAATATTGATTCCCGCATTGGCTAGGGTGGTGAACATTTGCGCCGCAATCCCCGGATGTCCAATCATCCCCGCCCCCGCGATCGCAATTTTGGCGATATTCGGTTCCACTAAGACTTCCGCTTCATCCGCACGGGGATTTTGGGGACTCCGAAACGCAGGTGCGATCGCTTCGGCGACGGCTTCTGCGCGTTTGAGAATGCCTTTACTCACACTAAAGGCAATATCATTCGTATTCCCCTCGTGAATCGACTGGATAATTAAATCCACATCTAAATTTTGACCCGCAATCTCCCCAAATAATTGGGCGGCGACACCCGGATGATCGGGAACCCGCAACATTGCCACTTTTGCCTGATCGGTATCAAATTCTACCGCATCAACACAGCGAGCAATTTCTAACCCTTCTAAGGAACGGGGTTGTGGCGTGGGAGAAATCACCTTTGTCCCCGGATCATCCGTCCAACTAGATAATACAACCAAGGGCATCCCGTAATTGCGAGCAATTTCCACCGCACGGGGATGCAGTACCTTCGCCCCTAAGCTTGCCAATTCCAGCATCTCATCGCAGGTAATCTCGTCCATGAGTTGAGCATCAGGGACTAAGCGCGGATCAGCGGTTAAAATACCAGGGACATCTGTGTAAATCTCACAGCGATCTGCCCCTAATGATGCGGCTAACGCCACGGCTGAGGTATCTGATCCACCGCGTCCCAAGGTGGTAATCTCTAACTCAGTCAGGCTACTGATTCCTTGGAATCCGGCGACAACAACCACTTTCCCCTCGTTGATATGACGAGAAATTCGTTCGGTGTGGATATTAAAGATACGGGCGCGGCTATATTGGGCTTCCGTGACAATACCCACCTGTGCGCCAGTCAGAGAAATCGCAGGTTGTCCTATTTCCTGCAACGCCATCGCGAGTAGGGCGATGGAGACTTGTTCGCCAGTGGAGAGTAACATATCCATTTCCCGACGGCTGGGATTGGCGGAAATTTCGTGAGCCAGTTTGACTAACCCATCTGTCGTTTTACCCATCGCGGATACAACAACGACTAAGGAGTTACCTGCTTTGACTGTTTTTAAGAGGCGTTGGGCGACAGTTTGAATCCGCTCAACTGATCCCACCGAGGTTCCACCGTATTTTTGGACAACCAGCACCATAAATCTTGCTCCTACACCTTTGCTATTATGTCATTCGTCATTTGTCTTATGTCATTTGTCAAGAGTCATTTGTCAGGGAATGGGCAATGGGCAAGTCGGGGCGGGTTTGGTTACATCTGGGTGTAACCGAAAAGATAATAGTGAAACCCGCCCCTACACAAACAATTTGCCCCCATCTCCCTCATCTCCCCCATCTCCCCCATCTCCCTCTCACGATTGATGCAGGTACTCTACTAACTCACAAAATCCATCGCCTTCTGTAGCGTTGGTTACATAAGCAGGTTTATAGTCCAGTTCATCCCGATAATCCAAAACATTAGCCACGCCTACAGAGAGGGGAAATAACTGAGGATTAAATAAACTAGCATCGTTAGGGCTATCACCCACTGTCAGCACTTGTTCCGGTTGATACTGGGGAAAATGATCACGTAACACTTGAATTAATCCAGTGGCTTTATCCTGAGATCGAGGTTTGATGTGACATTGCACCGAACTATAGGTAAATCCCCAATCCATTGAGATACAAAGGGCGTTAAGGTGTTCGAGTTGCTCCACGCTGAGATCGCGATTATCAAATGTCCAATCGGTGATCCGAAAGCAATTGTCAGCGGATTCGTGAAGCTGGGGAAATTCAGATTTGAGGCGTTGATAGGTTTGTGCTAACTGTTGGCGATGGGTGGTCATGTCAGCAATTGTGGATAAAAAGACAGGTTGATCCCTGTCGGCGGGATAATATAAACCACCATTTTCTGCGATCGCGCCCTGCACAGGTAAATAATGAACCAAACCACTCACCCAACCTGCGGAACGCCCGGTAACAATCAACACTGGGATATCGGCGGCTTGTAACGTTTCCAACCCTTGCAGCAACTCCCGACTAAATTTACCCTGTCGTGTTAGCGTTCCATCCATATCTGTGGCAATCAGACGTAGTGTTTTCCAGCAATGGGCGGCTATTGCTGAGTTCATCGATGAAAAAGCCATAGATTAATGAGTGCTATATCTTGGGTTATCAAAATTTATCATGGCAATACTCTCACCGGATCAACGCCTTGCTAATGTGGCTTTGCATTTATATTGTTAGCAAGTCCTAAACTTGAATTATCAAAATTTATCATGACAATACTCTCACCAGACCAACGCAATTATTATTATCTTCTAGCCGCCGAACGAGCGGGGATTCACAAGCCAATTTTGGCGGCTCTCTATCAGGTTCATTCGTCTCCCACCCTGGGTGATGGAGAAACGGGATTAGGCATCTCGCCTGCCAATCGGGTATCACCCGATCAGGTGGATACATTCCCCGAACAAGTGCAATATGCGGCGAATGTGATCCGATCGCTGACTGATAGTTTAATTGCTCAGGGACAACAGGGAAATGATTTATGGCTGTCTGAACAGGGACGCTATAGTGACAAGTTCCTGCAAAACGTGGCTAGAGGATATGTACCGCCAGCCAGTCAACCCCATACAGCACGTTTAGAACCGAGTAACTTTGAGTCCCTCAAACAAGCCTATCTAGCTGATTTAGCCGCCGACTTTAGCAGCGAAAACCTGCCTCAAAACCTTGCCTATCTAGATAAAGCCTTACTGACACTTGTGGATCGACTGCCAGAGTATTATAGGGGATTACCTCATCAACGGGATGCGTTGCTCGAAGGGGTGCGAGTGTGGCGGGAACTGGATACGCGGGATGCGGCGATTGCTTCGTTAGTGCCAACGGATCAGGTGGAATCAGCGCGTGAGGATGAATCCCGATTGGATATTCCCCTAAAGCAATTTATGGGACGGGTGTCCGCCAACTATAGCGGTTATCCCCATCAAAGAGAGGCATTGCTGCGCCTAAGTCAACTATGGCGTCAACTGCGAACCCGAGCAGAAGCGATCGCGTCTTTGGAAAAAAGTGCCTCCCCCGAAGAAGATCTCGATATTATTGATCCGGCGCTAATTGCCTTTGTCGAGCGCATACCGAAGTTCTATCAGGGACAAGGTAGCCAACGCAATGCCCTCACCGAAGGCTTTCGACTCTGGAATCAATTCGACTCCCGCGCCACGGTATTAAGTCATCTGGGCATTAATCCAGACATCCTGCAAGGGAGTACCACTGATCCCACCGCGATGCAAAAACTGGCAGCAGAACTGGATCGAGAACTGATTAACTTTGTCGGCAAAATACCCAAAGACTACAAAGAAGAGGACAACCAACGGGAAGCATTAATCCGTCTAGTCCAACTTTGGCGAGATTTACCCACTCGAAATCAGGCAGTGCAATCTCTCCTAGAAGACCAAAAACGGATGAATGAAGCCCGTCGCCAAGCCCAAGAAGCACCGCCCAAGCCCACACCTGTGGTCATTCCCAAACGTCCGGAACGGTGGACACCCTACAATATTCAGCTATTAGCCCCAATTATTCCCGATGGTAACTTTACCTGGGCAGAAGCCACCCATGGAGGTACACGGATGCCCCCGAACCAAGCTACAGTGGATGCTATGATTCGCATTGCGAAACTGGCACAACGGGCACGCGATCGCATTGGGCGACCTTTTATCGTCACCAGTTGGTATCGTCCCCCTCACATTAATCGAGCCGTGGGGGGTGCCAAGTATAGTCGGCATCTGGTGGGAGATGCCATGGATTTTGTGTGTGAAGGGTTAAGTGGCAATCAAATTTATTGGTCTTTGGAACCGTGGTGGCCCGGTGGCTTAGGTCGCTATCGCCGATTTCCTAATTTATGCCACATTGATGCCCGTAGCTATCGGGCACGCTGGCGTCATTAAGGGTAACACTTAGCACGAACACCGTTGTTTGCTGCTACCTTTTTGCCAAGACTGTCATGCACAATCAGTCTGTATGGGTGCATCTGTAATTGAAGCGGCAAATTGATTAACCTCCGAAAATCAGAACCATCTAACATTCATCGCGGAGTCCTAGGAGGCTTTAGCAAGAGTTGACTGCTCGGTACAGTGTTTTCCACCGACAGAAAATCCCTGTCGGTCTATCCCAGCAGACTTAACCAGGATGAGATTGCCGTCGATGCACTCCCTGGAAGGCATTCTAGAAATAACTCTTACGTTTTTTCCAGCAGGCATTATGTCCAGTTCGATGATCCCTCGAGAATCTACATTCGCTCAAGTTTCTCAGCCGTCACCCACGGCTGTTTCTCCTTTACCCCCAGATACTGAGTCGTTCAGATCACCCTGGATGTTTGTCTCCCTGGGACTGTTCTTACTGGTGATTGGCTTACTGATCTATGGCAAAATGCAATTGGATGCCATGACGAAAAAGCTGAAATTTGAGCAGTTTAAAACCAAAGACCTCCAGAAAAAGTTAAAGTTAGCGCTCAACACGATCCGCAAAATGGAAACGAATCCGGATTTGGTTCACTCTCGCGAGTTCAATTTAGACTATCTGCGATTGCGGATGGAGGAAGAGGTATTCCATTTTGCCATTGTGAATCAAATCAAAATCAAGGTTAAACAAATGATCAGTGTGGCACTACGACCGAATCAGGCGACTCAAAGCGCGGTCGGGATTGCTAGTACCACGGGGAGGCAAGTTGATGAGCTGTTTGATGTCAAGTACGAGACGGAAAGCAGTGGTAAACGGACGATGCGAGTGCTGTTCCGGATTCAAATCAAGTTGACGAAATTACCGACTCAAGCCACCTCAGCCACGATTAGCCAGATTATTGATTGTATCGAAACCTTTCTCAGTCCAGAGGATGAAAGCTGGCAACCCACAATTCAAGGACGAATTGTTTCAATTCACTGGGATCAAAAAGCTAAACCGACTCCTTTACTGGTGCTTCAGCAATCCAGTGAGGGGGTTAACGTGACCTTAAGAACAAATCGGGCGCGGATTAACTAAACCCATTCACCATCTACCAATCATTAGATAAAGTTGCTTAACCCTAAATGTCGTTCTTAACCAAAGTAACTGATGCTACTCAATCCTCCATGTTACAACATATTACTTATTGCTTATGACCCTTCGCGACCATCGAGGGCATGCTTATGACGTCTTTGAATATGTCCATCTTCGATATGAATAATCCGATCCGCAATATCTAAAATCCGATTATCGTGGGTAACAAGTAGAATGGTACATCCTTGTTCCTTTGCTAACTGTTGCATTAATTCCACGACATTCCGTCCAGATTGACTATCCAAAGCCGCCGTAGGTTCGTCGGCTAAAACTAACTGAGGACGACTCACTAACGCCCGCGCGATCGCAACGCGCTGTTTTTGTCCGCCAGAAAGGTTATCGGGGTAGTTATGAAGATGATTGGCTAAACCGACTGTGGTTAATAGTGCTGTTGATTTTGCTACCGCCTCGACGGGAGAAATATCCGGGTGAAGTTCCACTGACATTTGTACGTTTTGGCAAGCCGTAAGACTCTTGAGCAAATTATGAGATTGAAAGATATAACCAATATGACGGCGCACTTGCACCAGTTTTTCTTCTGTTGCACCGACAAGTTCCTGTCCTAAAACCTGAACTTGACCCGATTGGGGTGAACGTAAGCCGCCAATTAGGGTTAATAAGGTTGTCTTCCCTGAACCCGAAGGACCCGTCACTAAGACAATTTCTCCCGGTAATAGTTCTAAGTTGATATCAAAGAGAATTTGTTTCCGTAGAGAACCTTTACCAAAGTAATGATTGAGATTGTTTATCGAGACGACAGGAGATTGACGTAATACGTGATAAGTCATAAATCATAAATCTAATATAATTTCATACATCTCTTGTAGGGGCGGGTTTAGGAACTAAATTTCGCTATCCACCAATAACTGAACAACAAAACCCGCCCTTTCCTACCAATAACTTCGCTTATTCACCCTCTAATATAATTTCATACATCTCTTGTAGGGGCGGGTTTAGGGACTAAATTTCGCTATCCACCAATAACTGAACAACAAAACCCGCCCTTTCCTACCAATAACTAAATTTCGCTATCCACCAATAACGGAACAACAAAACCCGCCCTTTCCTACCAATAACTGCGCTTATTCACCCGCTAAAAAACATCCGCCGGATCAGCCGCTTTCAGTTTCCGCACGGCAATTGCTCCTGATACACAACACATAATAATTGTCAAGATTAGAATCGTTATCGTTTTGCTTAACGTCATTATCATCGGTAAACGAGTTGCGGCTTTTGTTAAACCATACAATCCAGACGCAATCACCATTCCCGGAATATATCCTAAAATTGCCAGAATAAGCGCTTCTTGAAAAACCACCATCAATAAATAACGATGGGTATAGCCCATCGCCTTGAGTGTGGCATATTCAGGTAAATGATCGGAAACATCGGTATAAAGAATTTGATAAACAATCACTGTACCGACAACAAACCCCATTACTGTTCCCAAGCTAAACACAAACCCGATCGCGGTACTGGTTTGCCAGTAATTTTTCTCAAAGTTAATAAATTCTTGCTTAGATAAAATTTTGACATCATCCGGAAATTCTTGTCTCATGTTCGTTAAAACCTTTTGGAGATTTGCTCCGGGTTGTAATTGAACGATACCAATATCAATGAGTCCCTTATCTCGTCGCGGAAAGATTCGCAAAAAATTGAGGTCACTGGTGACAATATTCCCGTCAGCCGCAAAGGAAGCCCCTAGACTAAATAATCCCACCACGCGGATGCGGCGTTCTTCTACTTCTGTCGTTACCTCTTCGTTTTGACGAAAGAGTTGAGCAATTGAACCATATTCAGGTCGAGACGTATCATCGAATAACACCCCATCTTCTATTTTTATTTTATTCAAATTTTGGTTAACATCCGGTAGGTCTAATACTGGGTTAGCTGGATTAAACCCCAAAACCATAATGGCGCGAGTTGCTCGATTTTGCGGGTTTTTCCATAACCCAAAATCCATATAGAGTGGACTAATAGACTGAACGCCCTCAAAACCCAACGCTTGATATAATCGCCGCTGGGGAAAACTTTTCATGGCGATAGTGGCGGTAGACTGAGGGCTAATCAGAAAAATGTCACCTTTTAACTTGTTATGTAGGGTTACATTACTTTCAAACAAGGCATCGCGGAAGCCAAGCTGCATAAACATTAAAATATCAGCAAAGCTAATTCCTGCGATCGCGACCAGTAATCGAATTTTTTCGCGACTCAGTTGTAACCAAGCGAGAGGAATTTTCATTTTAGCTTTAAGTTTTAAATTTTGTGTAGAGGCGGATTTCACTACTATCTTTTCTGACATGAACCCAATGCAAATAAACCCGTCCCGACTAAGTTGTGAACTAATTAGACTCTGATTCAAGGAATATTTCTACGATAACTTTTGAATTAGTTAATCCGGTAACTTGTTGGCTATCTTCTGGACGTAGACGAATATTTACTTCCACGACTCTGGCATCAACATCAGCAGCCGGATCGGTATCCAGAATATCTTTTTTGCCAATTTGTAGTCCAATTTGACTAACGTTTCCTTGAAGTTTGCCCTCAAAAGCTTTGCCTTCGCTACGAATGGCAACACGCTGTCCGAGACGGACTTGGCTAATATCGCTTTCGTAGACTTCAGCAACCACTATCATCTCGTCTGTTTTTCCCAGTTCAACAATTCCTTCCCCTTCTTTAATGGTTTCCCCAGCCCAAGTATTAATATCTAAAATTCGACCATCTTCTGAAGCCCGCACATAAGCTAATGAGTCTAAATCAGCTTGGGCTTGTTCAACGGCAGCTAATGCACTTTCCACTTCAGCTTCGGCTTGTTTAATATCAACCGGACGAATTTCTTTAATCTCTTCTAGGCGGGCTTCTTCTTCTTTAATCTGAGCTTCGAGAACGGCGATTGTTTTGTTGCGGTTGACTCTGGCTTCTTCTAGCTGTTCGTTAAGATTAGCAATGGTTTGAGCTTTGTTTGCTTCGGCTTGAATTAGATTCGCCTGTTGTTGACTGAGGTTTTCTTGTGCCTCACTCAGGCGTTCTAGGGCTGTTTCTACCCTCAAACGGCGGCTTTCTAATTCTGAGGTAGAAATGGCTCCATCTTCAGCTAACTGCTGATAGCGAGCAAAGTCGTTGTCAGCGTTGCGTTTTTCTGCCTCGAGTCGTCTAATCGTAGCTTCTTGACCTTTAACGGTGGCTTGTTGGGCTTGAATCGTGGCTTCTTGAGCTTTGGTAGTTTCTCTCAGTTCAGTTTCTAAGCGATTAATTTTGCTCTGTTGGGCTTTTGTTTCTCCCTCTAATTCTTTTTCCAAGCGATTAATGGTTTCCTGTTGGGCTTGAATTGCACCCGCTTTAGCACCTGCTTTCACTCGTTCCAGATTCGCTTGAGCAATTTCAACTTGTTTTTTAGCCAGATCGACAGCCGCTTGTAAGCGATCGCGGTTATCCATAATCGCAATCACTTGATTTTCCCGCACGCGATCGCCTTCGGAAACCAGTAATGCTTCTACTACACTAGCGCCCTCCAGCGATGTGGGAGCGGATATTGTGATCACTTCGCCAGCGGGTTCCAAGCGTCCTAAGGCAGTTACAGCTTCGATTGCGGGTGTCGCCGTCGGCTGTGAACTTGATTGAGTTGGACGCAGTTGAGTCCGATTTAGGCTGTAAACCGCCGCCACTCCAGTCGCCAGAGTTCCACCCACAGCCAGCGCGATCGCCCAACGAGTTATCGGTTTTGACAATAGTCCTTCATCCATCCCTGGTTTATGCCCCATATTGTCCTAAGATAAATAGGATTAATCTCTAGAATTCGCGCCCCTCCTTCAGTTATAGACGCTAGGAGTAAGACACGTCTAATAGGATGGGGGAGCAGAGGGAGCAGGGGGAGATGAGGGAGCAGAGGAAGCTGGGGAAGCAGGGGAAGCAGGGGGAGCAGGGGGAGCAGGGGGAGCAGGGGGAGAATAGGCGTTCCGATGAAACATCTTTTGTAGGGGCGGGTTTTACTACTAACATTTCGTTTTCACCCTGATGTAACAAAACCCGCCCCAACCTAACCGTTCAATTATCGCAAATGACAAATGACCAATGACGAATGACATAAGACGAATGACGAATTACACCGATGGCAAGTCAAACAATACCGTTGTCATATAATACTCTGCCCAATCCGTACCAAAGGCTTTTTCTAACACACGACGGGTTTTATCATTTTTCTGCTGCTTGGTGCAATAATAATGCTGACCCGCTAAAACTTCTGCTTGGTCTTCAGCCGAAACAGGTGTCGCATTCGCCGCCTGAGTACAATGAATTTGCAGAAAATTCTCTACTCGCGATAAAAATTGGTGTTCCTCTTCAGGGGTGTTGGGTCGAATAAAAATGCAATATTCAGAGAAAATATCGCCCCACTCTGGCAATTCACGGACATCTTGGAAATGAGGAGTTGGTAAAGCTTGTAATGGTTGGCGGTAAATGTCAGGTAAGATACGCTGAGCATTCACTGGAGAAAGGTCTGCGATCGCGGCACTGATTTTCCCGCGTCCACCAACTAGATCACAGCCGAACATGGGTAGATTGTACTCTGGACGGGGAAACATGACACAGTGGAGGATATCGAGCATTGTTCCCACTTTTGCCAGTTCCAAGTGCAGTTTACGAAACTGTGGCGTCTGATAACAACGGTTTTCAATCGTAAGTTTCTCCCCCTCTAGACGCCCTTCTACATAACCCAACTCAGCAGGTAGCTGATAGGGCGACAAATCCAGGTAACGCCGCCAGTTAGCTTCAATACAGTCGGCTAATTGGTGGATGAGGGGGTGTTGTTGCTCTCGCAGGGAAGGCTTGGTGGTTACTGACATTCCTTGAACCTAAACAATTAACGCTAAACCAGGCAGGATCGGGTGGTAGATGTAGATATAGGATATCAGCTTCTGATTCCGTTAAGATCGTCACAATCTTAATCTGTCTGCTTTTTATCGTTACCGAACATGGCGCGTTTTAGCTTAATCCCTGTCTCTTTCCACTCATAGGTTGTAGCATTTGTCAACCGCGATCACACAGCGTAGATATCGTAAGGGTAGGGCTTTGATACAATGAAGTGGTCAGCTACTTGCTAGATGTGGTTATGCCAGAAGTTGCACGGTTCTACGGAATTGTTATCAAGGTGTTCTTTGGTGATCACCCTCCACCCCATTTTCATGCAATTTATGGCGAATATAACGCTTTAGTCGGTATTGAGTCGCTTGAGATCATTGAAGGAGATCTACCCAATCGGGCGCAAAAGCTCGTGTTAGAGTGGGCAAATTTGTATCAGCAAGATTTGTTACAAATGTGGAACACCCAGGAATTCCGTAAGCTACCTCCTTTGAAGTAATGAAGTAAGTTTAGGGTTTGTAATACTATGAAATATCCCCGAATTCACAAAGCTAAAGCCGCTAATGATACTACTTTAATTGTTGAATTTACCAATCAAGAGATTAAAAAATACGATATTCGTCATCTTTTGGATATCCCCATGTTTTCTCCACTCCGGCAACCCGCTTTGTTTAAGAATTTTAAGGTTGAGCAAGAGGGATATGGAATTGTCTGGAATGAGGAGATTGATATTAGCGAGTATGAACTCTGGAAGAATGGTGTGATGGTGGAGAGCGAAGACTTAGCTGGTGTAAGGTGGCTCGAAGAACCCGGAAATCCCGTTAGCGATTATGGATATCCCCGACTTGCTACAGATCCTTTGCTAGATCAGGAAGTCAGAAAGAATGTCAATATAAGTAAGCAGAGTTGATCGGAGTAGACGAGTATGTTTGGCTTAGGATGGCCCGAAGTGGCGATTATCGGAATTGTCGCTCTAGTAATTTTCGGTCCCAAGAAGATCCCTGATATGGGTCGCGCATTAGGAAAAACGCTTAAAGGTTTTAAAGAAGAGATGAATACTCCAACTTCTGAGGAGGATGACGCTGACTAGAGTTTAGCTGTCCATCCTCCATTTTATGACGTATGAATAAGGGCGGGTTTTGTGCTTCATTTATGGGTGAGCTAGGGCGGGTTTTGTTGTTCAGTTATTTCTGGATAGCTGATTGTAGTTCCTAAACCCGCCCCTACAATTGTGGCTCGCACCCGCCGCCATTGGTGTCAACTTAAGCTGAAAATTAGGAGGTGTAGGGGCGGGTTTGACGGATAACTTATGGCAACAAACCGATAACTTAACTAAACCCGCCCTTCTGAGGAAAGCAGGGGAAGTAAAGATACTTTCGCCTGCCAAGTTCGATAAGGAAATGCCTCGGTTGAATTACTGAGCCGAAGGCTTAATTCGAGCCATTTCCGCCATCCTTCTTGATGTGTAATTCTGGAGTCTCCATTAAATCAGTCATCGCTTCAGTCAAGGCTTTGGGGTCCATGAATACGATTTTGGAGTTGCTACTTTCTCCCAATTTCTCGTTCGCTTCTACATAACGAGTGGCAATCAAATACTTGAGTACATCTTGACTGTTCGGCTTTTCGAGCAGCGCTTTTGAGATCATCTCTAAGGATTTTACCGTCCCCTCCGCCCGAGCGATCGCGGATTCTCTTTCCCCTTCTGCTTCATAAATCGCCGCTTTTTTCTTACTTTCTGCGGCTCGTTCCTGTTCCAAGGACTCTAGCACAGTCTGGGGAGGTTTAATTTCTTGGAGTTCCACACGGATAACCTCTGCTCCCCAGCTATCGGCAGCTTCCTTGAGGTAAATCGACAAATTCTCATTGATCTCAGAACGGGATGAATAGGTTTCATCTAAATCCATTCTGCCAATTTCTGACCGTAATGTCGTGATCACTAAATTTGTAATTGCCTCTTTGACATCTTCAACATCGTAGTAGGCTTTATAGAGGTTGTTGATTCTCCAGTACACCACCGCATCGACTTCCGCAGAAATATTATCTTTCGTAATTGCCTGCTGGGGTTCGATGTCTAAGACTTGCTCACGAGTGGTTTCTTCTACGGCAATATTTTCCAAAGGAAACCAAACAAACTTTAGACCGGGCGGTAAAGTCTTCTTATATTTCCCTAAACGTTCAACGATAGCTTGATTGCCTTGATTGATAACTCTGGCTGAACCAATGCCGTAGCCGCTTAAACACAGTGCCAAAATAATTGCCCAAACAGATTCCATAGGTTTTTAAACTTTTACTAGAAGGTTTTGGAGTGACAAATAGAATTGCCTAGAACGTTCTTCAATAAGATGGTGGGTAACACCTAGCTTGAATTTACATAAACTTAAATCTAAGCCACTTGTAGATTTCCCCAAATGAGGCTTGTCCTCAAGCCGCTTTGTCTGGCAGCAAGTGTTACAGACTATTTACTCTCCGGTAAGATATCCGAAAAGAGAGACAATACCCACTACCAGTGAAACCTCCTTGGCTGATGCCAGAACGGGACGCTAGCTAGATTTAACCTGATTATCTCAGCATTTTAGCGGAATTTTAGCAAAATTTTGCCATTGGCATAAACCCGATGCCCTATAGCTGCTAGGTTAGCAAAAGAAATATGTCAATGATCGACTTGTGAACAGTCTTATCCAAGAAATTAATTCCAGCTTACTCGATCTCCTTGGCACTACTATTGAGGTTTTGCCCGGGCTGATCGGCGGAGTGATCATTCTCCTGTTGACTCGCTACGCCGCCGAAGGTGCCCAGCAAGTCACCGCTAAAATAGGAGAGCGTACAATCCGCAACTCATCGCTGCAACTGCTGCTGGCGAAAGTAAGTTATGTGACAACGTGGGTACTTGGCATTTTAGCCGCTAGTGTGATTGCCTTCCCTGGCTTACGGCTAGGTGACATTATCGCAGCGCTGGGGTTGGGTTCAGTCGCTGTTGGTTTTGCCTTTCAAGATATCTTCAAAAACTTCTTAGCTGGAGTGCTATTACTGGTACAAGAACCGTTTCGCCTCAATGATCAGGTGATTATTGGCGACTATGAAGGAACGGTGGAGAAAATTGACATCCGTACCACCCAAATTCGTACCTATCAAGGCGAACGCATTCTCATGCCGAATGCAACGGTATTTACCAGTGCGGTGCAAGTCAGAACCGCCTACGGACGACGGCGAACGGATTTAGGTGTTGGAGTTGACTATAATACACCCCTGTCTGAAGCGGCTGAACTACTTGAACAAACCATTACTCAGGTGGAGGGTGTCTTGTCCCAGCCCTCACCAGAAATCGATTTAGTCAGCTTTGGCGACAGTTCCATTGATTTCGTTGTCCGCTACTGGACGTTACCCCAGCAGCAACGAGTCCGTCAGGTGCAAACTCGAGCCATTCTGGCGATTAAAAAAGCCTTTGATCACGCCGACATTAATATTCCCTATCCCATTCGCACGCTTTACTTCTATGACCAACAACGGTTCAATGATTATTTATCCCCGTCCCCGGATGAAGCTTCCAACTGACAACAGTTAAGATTGAAGATGTGTCTCGATACCTCTTGTTCTACAAACCCTATAATGTCTTAAGTCAGTTCACGGATAGGGAGGACAGTCCTCGTCGAACGCTCAAAGACTATATTCCGGTGTCGGAGGTTTACCCCGTCGGACGCCTTGATCGAGACAGCGAGGGATTGCTCTTGTTGACCAATGATGGACGCTTGCAGCACCGACTCTCTAACCCGCGCTTTCGACATCCCCGTACTTATTGGGTGCAAGTGGAACGTATCCCCGATGACGCTGCCTTGAATCAATTGCGCCAGGGTGTAGTGATTAAAGATTATCAGACCAGAACCGCTCAAGTGCAGCGATTACCACAAGAACCCAATCTACCCCCTCGCGATCCCCCGATTCGCTTTCGTAAAACTGTACCGACTTGCTGGTTAGAAATCACTTTGACTGAAGGGCGTAACCGTCAAGTACGGCGCATGACAGCAGCCGTGGGATTTCCCACCTTACGTTTAATCCGGGTCGCGATCGCTCATCTGCATCTTTCTGGGTTGCAACCGGGTCAGTGGCGTGATTTGACGCCTTCTGAACTGGTCTCTCTCCAGAAACGGGTGAAGTTTTGAGTGTTCTAGATATACCTTATGGCATCTGTGGGGGCGGGTTTTACCGATAACGTTTGGGAGACAGACGCGCCATGGCGCGTCTCTACCTAAACCCACCCTGGTTGAGTTTTAAGGTAACTCCCTTGTCAATACGGCTCTCCTGCGCCTTTACACGCGATAACCACCCCCTGAAAAGCTGCAACCTTTAATTCTGGCGTGGCAAACTAGATGGCAGCAAGATCATAATCCCAGCCTTAGAAACCCGATAGGAATTGAGGAAGTTCCGTTATGTTAATTTGTCCCCAGTGTCATTTTGAAAACCCGAATACTCACAAGTTTTGTCAGCGATGTGGAACTTCCTTGATCCATAAGGTATGTCCTGAATGCGATACCCAAGTTCCCGTTAATGCTGAAACCTGCCATAATTGCGGTACGTTTACGGGAACGGTTTGGTGGGCAATTATTGCCAAAGATCCAGAGTATGGCGTAACCTCAACCCCGGCTCCAGAGGGTTCCTCTACCGATTCTGAACCAATCGCTAGACCAACGGATCTGGAGTCATCGGCTCAACCAACACCAACACAGGAGAGTGAATCAGCATCCGCCGCAATTCCCGATAATCCCAACGCCGATGCTGAGGTTTTGTCTCAGGAAACGGATCAGCCAGAAACGGCAAAGAGTTCGACGTTAACGGCACAATCCACAGTTGAATCTGATCAAGAGGCTCAAGCCAGCTCACAGACGGATCAGGTAGAGCCAAACTCAACCGAAGCCTCATCGACAGCAACATCTGAGGCAAGTGATGCCTACACTGCTCCCCCGATCGCCTATCTGGATGCTCAACAACGTTACCGACTTATCGAACCCCTAAATCGCGACACCTTAGCGGATGCTCCCGCCGGGTCGAAAACGTTTGTCAAAGTTTTGGACTGCCAGCCCTTTCAGAAATCCCTTCTGCAAGCCCTACTGGAGCAACAATCAGAGCAATCCCCGTCCCAATCCTCACCAATCCTGGGAATTCCGGCGATCGCACAACCCTATTTGGCGCTAAAACCAAACCATTATCCAACTGTACCAGAGGTGCATGATGCGTGGCAGCAGGATAATCAGTCTGTAATGTTACTTGAAGATCGCTCAAGCTGGCAACTTCTCGGTGACTTGTGGGGCAGTGAGGAGTTATCTACATTACAGCTATTGTATTGGCTCGATGAAATGGCACGACTTTGGCAGGCACTTGAACCGTGGCATTGTCGCCAAAGTCTATTAGAAATTACCAATTTACGAGTTGATGAAGACCAGGTGCTGGGGCTAGAGCGCCTCCATCGTGATTCTGAAGATGATCCACCCCTGTTAGAGGATTTGGGGCAAATGTGGCGGCTGCTATTTAACCAGTCGCAACGGACTCAACTGACATCATTGGGGACAGTGTTTCGGCAGATGTGTACCCAGGAAATTACCACGATTGACCAATTGCGCTCCCAGTTAGAAGCGATCGCTCACGCTGAAGAAGAGGCACAAGAAAAACAGGCAACAGCAGCTAGCTTAGATCTGGAAGAACCCCTGTCTGACGAGGAAATCAGTTTTCTGGAAATGCCCACAGGGGAAACCGGGGGGAGCTACGACGATGGCGGTCCTACGGTGGTTTTACCCATGCAACTACTCAGCCTTGACGATGTTGGCTGCACGGATATTGGTCGTCAACGGGATCACAATGAAGACTGCTTTGGTATTCAGGCACAGGTGAAAAAACACGAAACCCCCATAGGTCGAACCTTAGACGCTCGCGGTCTTTATATTCTCTGTGATGGAATGGGTGGACATGCTGCCGGAGAAGTGGCCAGTTCTATGGCAGTAGACAAACTCAAGGAGTATTTTCAAGAGCATTGGCAGGACGAGTTACCGACCGAAGAGACAATTCATGAAGCGGTGCGCCTAACCAACCAAGATATCTATGATGTCAACCAACAAAATGCCCGATCAGGCAGTGGTCGCATGGGGACAACCTTGGCAATGATGTTGATTCAAAATACCAACGTCGCGATCGCCCATGTTGGCGATAGTCGTCTCTATCGGTTAACCCGCAAAGGCGGTTTAGAGCAACTCACCGTAGACCATGAAGTCGGTCAACGGGAAATGAAACGCGGCGTAGAAGAAGCGATCGCCTATTCTCGCCCCGATGCCTATCAACTCACCCAAGCCCTAGGACCCCGCAGTGACCAGTTTGTTACTCCTGACATCAATTTTTTGGAACTGAATGAGGATACTTTATTCGTTCTGTGTTCTGATGGCTTGTCAGATAATGAAGTTATTGAGAATAACTGGCAGACCCACCTAGCGCCTTTGCTCAGTTCTCGCGCTAACCTTGAGCAGGGTATCCTACAGTTAGTTGACCTAGCCAATGAGCAGAATGGTCATGACAACATCACAGCGATACTCATCCGCGTAAAAGTGCGACCTAATTTTCAGCAACGGAGTTGGTCATGAACCCCACGCATAAATGCGGGGGGCTTGTCAGACTTTATTCTTGCCAAGCTCGAATATTTTTGGCAAGCCTACATGACCAGCCTAAGACTCATGAGGTCTACGTTTAGAGCAAGTGTTAAAGTTCCTACCTACGAATGCATGAACCAACAAGGAATTGAGACAATACTGCAAGGGATAAGGGAGCAGGGGGAGCAGGGGGAGCAGGGGTGCATGTAGAGGCGTTCCGGTGGAACGTCTGGGAGAAAACAATTAAATTAGAGCTTATGCGAGCAGTATTGGGAGGCTATCAACAGCCCTAGTCGAAGCTGTAAGTAAACCTCAATGTCCAGCTATGGGGGAATTGTATTAGTTTTATATATAAACCACGGATACCAAACCGGGCTTCAAGAGCCAGAGTTTGGCTCAAGGGACTCCCGCCAATACATTGAAACAAGCCCTGTGAGTTAAGGACAAAAAACTGAGGACTATGGTCACACTGACCCTTCTACATCCGCAGGCATCCACTCCATTACAACAGTGGAAATTCCACAACCAGTCTACAATTCGTATTGGTCGATCGCCAGATAACGACGTGATTCTCAACAATCCGTTAGTGTCTCGGCATCACCTAGAACTGAGAGTCGCCTCCGTCCAATCTGGGCATAAATGGCAGTTGGTTAATCAGGGAACTAACGGCACGTTTCTGAATGGAGTGCTGGTATCACGGGAGATGCTCCCCAATCAAGCCCTGATTCGGCTGGCTCGAGAAGGACCGATGCTCAAATTTGAACTTAACTCGATTTCTCAGCCTAGTTCTGGCTTAGTCTCTCCCACGCCTAAATCTAAACCGTCTTGCACTCACCTGGGCAATCCTCCCGGTAATTTATTTTGTATTCACTGTGGTCAACCTTTAGTCCCTGTACAACGAGTTATCCGCCACTATCAAGTGTTACGCACCTTGGGACAGGGAGGAATGGGGACAACCTATCTCGCCTGGGATAATACAGGCAAAATCGAGGGACACCCAACATTACTCGTCCTCAAAGAAATGAATGCGGATGTGGCACAAATTGCCAAAGCCCAAGAACTGTTTGAGCGAGAGGCGCGTGCCTTACAAGCCCTGCATCATCCGGGAATTCCTCAGTATTATGACTTTTTTGTCGAAGGGGGTAAAAAATATTTGGCAATGGCGCTGATCCACGGACAAGATTTGGAGCAACGGATTTTGATGGCTGGACCGGTTACTCCCGATCAAGCCATTGAGTGGATGATTCAAACTTGTGATGTTCTAGATTACATCCATTCGAGTGATCCGCCCTTAATTCACCGGGATATTAAACCCGCGAATCTGATGGTGCGTCATCGAGACAATAGCATTGTTGTGCTTGACTTTGGCGCAGTGAAGGAGATCGGGACAATGCCAGGAACTCGAATTGGTGCTGAAGGATATAGCGCCCCGGAACAAGACCGAGGGACTCCAGTCACTCAATCCGATCTCTATGCCATTGGTCCGACCCTGATTTTTCTGTTAACGGGGACGACTCCGCTTAAATTTTATCGCCGCCGTAGTTTGGGCTATGGATTTGATTTGTCTAAAGTTCCCACGATCACTCCCCCGTTACGGGACGTAATCGACCGGGTATGCCAACTCAAAGTATGCGATCGCTACCAAACGGCGAAGGAGCTTGCCAACGCCTTAGCCGCTTGTCGCTAGAACATTAGCTGGCGCGATCGCTTCGCGATTAACGGTTGTCAGGACATCTATTCTTCATCCCATGCTTCCACGGCGAGTAAGTCACCAATTGGATCTTGCATGGTGAAGCCAAATTCGATGAGTTCTTTTTTCCAGAACGACCAGTCGTCGCCATAAAGCAGGGCGATTTTCCATATACTGTCGCTGGGTTTGATTATCTTGGATTCCACGAGTGAACGCACCTGACGCTGCATCTTCACCATGGGGTGAGTAACTTGCTGAGTCATACTCTCAATTTTCTCGAAATAACTTTTGCAAATGCTTGGATCAAAAAAACGCTTCCTGTTATTTATTTTTGCCGGTTCGTAGAGTTGGCTCTCGGCAAGGAAGCATTACTATACATTTGTAACTCATCCGAGGACTTTACGCAACCCCTTTTTGAAAAATGTACGGGAATCACTACCAGGGAATAGGGAATGGGGAATAGGGAATAGGGAATGGGAACAGCAGCCGAGGGATAAAGGGGGTGACAACGGCGGATTTGGTGTCACGTTCAGTCCAAAGCTATTGGTCGGGACACGATATATCGTACCCCTACCTTAAATTCTCCTATGATTCAGACGTTCTGTTCAACGGCTGTCTTCACGGCAGATTGTAATAACAGACCGTATTCAATCCCCTCAACCACCGCCTGATAAGACGCTTCCAGGATATTGGCGGAAACCCCCACAGTCGTCCAGCGCTGCTTGCCATTACTGGATTCTACTAGCACACGAGTTTTTGCTGATGTGCCAGCCGCACCATCCAGAATCCGCACTTTGTAGTCGGTCAGGTAAAAGGTTCCTATCTCTGGATAAAATCGCACCAAGGCTTTCCGTAACGCGGCATCCAGTGCTGATACAGGACCATTGCCTTCAGCCACTTCTAAAATATCCTCACCATTAACCGTAACCTTAATTGTCGCCATCGCATTACTGTAAGGCGTGTCGATACCTTGAAGCATGTCACTGTGAACCTGAAACCCTTTCAGTTCAAAGTGCTGCTGCTTCTGCCCCAGGGCGTCTCGCATCAGTAAGTCAAAACTGGCTTCGGCGGCTTCAAATTGATAGCCCTCATTTTCCAATTCTTTTAGGCGTCCCAAGATTTGGCGACAGGCGGCGTCTTGTTTGTGCAGTTCATGTCCAAAACTCTTGGCTTTTGCCAAAACGTTACTGAGTCCAGATTGGTCAGAAATCACAATCCGGCGCTGATTCCCCACCTGTTGGGGTGGAATATGTTCGTAGGTGAGTGGATTTCGTTCCACGGCGGAAACGTGAATCCCCCCTTTATGGGCAAATGCTGACCGACCTACAAATGCAGCATGGTCATCAGGCGCTAAATTAACGATTTCACTAATGGAACGACTGACTTGAGTCAATGTGGCTAATTGTTCCTCTTGCATACAGTGATACCCTAGCTTGAGCTGTAAGTTAGGAATCAAGGAACACAGATTCGCATTACCACAGCGTTCACCATAGCCGTTCATCGTTCCCTGAACCATACAGACGCCTTCCACTACACTCATCAACGCATTCGCCACGGCGGTATCGGAGTCATTGTGGGTGTGAATGCCCAATCGAGGCGAATGTAGAGACGCGCACGCGCCATGGCGCGTCTCATCTGGTTCTGTTGTTGGTGATAACGTTGGTTCAAAACCCGCCCTGCCTTGGTTTTCAGGGTTGAGTTCTAAACGTTCGATGACATCTCGGACGATTTGACCTATTTCATGGGGTAGAGTCCCGCCATTGGTGTCGCAAAAGACTAACCATTCTGCCCCCGCATCCATAGCAGTTTTCAGGGTTTTCAGGGCGTAATCTGGGTTATTTTTATAGCCATCAAACCAATGTTCGGCATCATAAATCACTCGCCGCCCTTGACTGCGAAGGTATTCTATAGTATCGCGAATCATTGCCAGGTTTTCGTCAAGGGTAGTACCTAACCCTTCAGTGACATGCAGATCCCAAGACTTACCAAAGATAGTCACCCAATGTGTCCCTGCTGCCAAAATTGCTTGTAGCATCGGATCATCAGCCGCCGTTTTATGAGGGCGTCGCGTTGAGCAAAAAGCGACAATTTCTGCTTGGGTTAGGGGTTCTTCTTTGAGTCGCCAGAAAAATTGCACGTCTTTGGGATTCGCACCGGGCCAACCGCCTTCGATGAAGGGAATCCCTAATTGGTCGAGTTGTCGGGCGATGCGGAGTTTGTCTTCGATGGACAAGGAGAGTCCTTCACGCTGGGAACCGTCGCGCAGCGTTGTGTCGTAAATCCAGATGGGGGTTTGGGAAGTCATAAGCGAGGATAGTTGTGTAAATTGTCAAGAAATGTAAACTAGAAAAAGTAAGGGTGTAGTCACTACGATATAAATCATCAATGCCTAAAGTAACAGCTCAAGGGAAAACGTTTTCATGTGACCCAGGCAGTAATTTACGCAAAGTTTTGCTGGAGCATAGTGTCGCGCTTTACAACGGCAATGCCAAAATTATCAACTGCATGGGGATTGGTAGTTGTGGCACTTGTGCGGTTCAGGTAGAAGGGGAGGTTTCAGAAGCGAACTGGAAGGATAAAGCAAGACGTTCTCTGCCGCCCCATTCTCCCACAGCTAATCGTCGTTTAGCCTGTCAGACTAAGGTTTTGGGTGACGTGCGGGTGACGAAATATGACGGCTTTTGGGGACAAGGGGAGGATGTTGTTTGGACACCGGAAGGGAGATAGGGGAGCTGGGGGAGCTGGGGGAGCTGGGGAAGCTGGGGAAGAAAAAATTAACTTAGAACTTATCCGAGCCGTCTTGGGAGAAGTTGGATGTACTACATCGAGTTGAAAAACGCTGTAGGGGCGCAAGGCTTGCGCCCCCACCCTTTTCCCTCATGCTTATGAGAAACGCAATAACTGAGACAAAGAGTAAAAATGAATTCCGAATCTGAAAATCATTCCCTCCAGGCACTTAATTCTCTATTAAATAGATATTCTGAGCCGGAAAAAGTTACACAAGTCTTAAACATTGGCTATAGAATTATTGATTTGGTCATGCCAGTAGCAAATCGTTTGGACGTTACTATGAAAAATACATTAACCAATATATGCCAGATATGCCAAGATCATACAATAACAAGGTAGAAATGCTGGTTGATTTAGCTTGTGCATTTTGGCAAGAAAGACAACTTTAAACTTATGTCATCAAACATTAAAAATCTATCTATGTTCAGCATCTGTTCTACCGAGTTGTCCTGCTTGTTGGGCTGTTGTTGCCTGGAAACCACTAGATTGCAAAAGACTGGCGACCAATACGTCAACATCTTCGTCCAAATAAACATGAATAAAAATATCAGTCATAGGTTCCGAACTCGTGGATCAATTAGTTCGTCTGGAATACGGTTGCGCTCAATGTATTCATTGATTTCTGCCTGATAATCCAGATAATAGCTGAGTGCATCAAATACCTGTGATAGCGTAAGATGCGGCAACCGCTGAGGAATTTCCTCCGGCGAAACTCCGATACGCCACATTTCCACTATTGCCCTGACTGGTGTGCGGGTGCCTTTGATAATGGGTTCGCTATTGAGTATTTCGTCATTTCTGACAATGTGACAATGATCTGTTAACCTTACCATTAATGATTACTCCGTGAAGGGTAAACCTCAGATCAATTTTAGCTTGACAATGCTTTCTGAGGGTAAATTCATGGGAATCATTGTAGTGCGAGCATCTTGCTCGCTACCCATTCCCAATTTAAATGCATGACCGCTTAATTTACGTAAAGTCTTGCTGGAGCATAGTGTCGCACTTTAAAATGGTACAATAACAAGCTAAAAAGGCTAGTTGATTTAGCTGGTGTGTGAAATTTGGAAAAAAATATTTTTATAGGCACGTTTAAGTCTATGTCATCAAACATTGAAACTCTATCAAAATCAGAACAAGACGTTCAATCTAGTCCTTCTACGTTTCGCCTTTCTCCCTTAATTCGGATTACTCTTTTGAGTCTATACGTGGCGCTAACGGTACCTCTACCCTTTTTAGCTCAAGTGTCTGATGCTCCCGTACCGCCAGCATTGCTGTGGGGAGGAATTGGCTTGGGGTTATTAGCGCTGTATGGGGCGTTGAGTGAACGAGTCATTGTGGATAATGAGAAAATTCAGGTGACTTATCCTAAATGGGTTCCTCGTTTTTTCCGTAAAGGTTGGGAGTTACATTGGACAGATGTTAAAGATTTAAAAATGCGGACGACGGGACAAGGGGGATTGGTTTACTATTTTGTAAGCCAGTCATCGGAGCAGGCGTATTTACTACCGATGCGTGTGGTGGGTTTTGCTCGGTTAGTTAAGTTGGTGGAAACGTATACAGGTATTGATACTACCGATATCCGTCCATTGGCACAACCCTGGATGTATCTCATTTTGTTAGGATTGACGCTGTTGCTATTACTCGTCGATGGTTGGACAATTTGGACGGTTTTTAGTCAAGGTTTGATCGCTTGAAATTTTCAACCAATCCGACGGTTCGAGGGACGTGATACATTTAAGTGCAGTAGACTTTATCGGTTTTATGGGCGCACGTCGGTTATTGGTGTAAACTTAAGCAAAAATTTGCAATACCTTGATTTTACCCCACCCTAACCCTCCCCTTGTCAAGGGGAGGGAACTGGAATAGGTTTAAGTTGACACGAATCATATCGATGCCCCCTAAAAATACTAATCTATCAGTTTTTTAGTCTAATATAAAATGAATTCAACTCAAGACTATATGCATAATTTTGCTATAAAAAAGCAAAAAATTATGGAGTTGGTTAATGCATTAATTAATAAACAGAAAAGTGTTGATGGATCGTCAAAATCTCGCCAAAAGATTCTTGACGAGATTTCTAATATTTTAGTTTTTATTCAACGGATTGAAAGACTAAGTATAAAAAAGAAGCAAATTGACCGAGGACATGAACCCAGAGTTCTAGAACTTACCAGTATCGTTGAAGTTTTGATTCCAGCGATTCAATCGGTTGTGGATGACAAAGCGGGTATTTCTCTGGTCAAACAGACCCGAATTAGGCTGTTGCGATCGCTCCGCCGACACGAACCATTTTTCCTCATCCTTAGACGCTCGATTCTTAATAGTTTTATCGATATTTACTATTTGGATTCAGTCCCGACCAAAGTCATTATTGGACTATGCTTTCCCTTTTCGTTGGCAGGGATTATTGCGCTAATTTCTTCCGTTTATTTTTTGAATTATGAAACTCAAATTTCAGAACTATCCCAAGTTAGTGAATCTTTAGAGAAAATCAGTAATGAACGTGAAGAAATAAAACAAAGTTTAGCAGGTATGGAGACACCACAAAGAAGGTTAAGTTCATTAGGTGCGGACAGCCGTCCAGCTCCGATGGAAGAAAGAATCCGCGAGATTGAATCAACGTTGACATCCCTTGAGAATCAGGTCAAGGAAGAACTTCAATTAATGCAAGCAGAAAATCAATCCGCTAAACAATTAACTATCACCTTGCCTTTTGGTTTGGAAACGATTTCTTTATCGCCAGAAGATTCTCAAATTATTTTCCGAGTTTTTGTGGTTGGCGCATCGGGAGCGTTGGGAAGTGTAGTCAGTATTTTAATTCGACTGAAGGAGTTTGATGTAGAGTTTCGAGAAATCCTCGATCCAGTTATTCCCTTTTTAATCGGGGCGTTTAAGCCAATTATTGGGGCATCATTTGGTGTTTTTATGTACACCCTAATTAGTTCTGGACTGATTCCCCTGGATACGAACCCAACAGAGGCTACGGGTAGAAAAGAAGAATTATTTTATTTTGCGATCGCGTTTACCGTGGGATTTAGTGAACGGTTAGCCAAAGATGTGATTGCCCGGGCGGAAACGACGGTAAAACTGGGAAACGTTAAAGAAATCCGAGAAATAAGAGAAATAGAGGAATCAGGAGAACAGTAAGTAACCATGAACAGTAAGTAACCATGAACTCGCCCACGGTATCTGATGATTCATTATCCCCGGCGCTGGCTCAACTCCAACTCAAACAAGTGAGTTTGGTTACATCAGCCAAAGGCGCGATTCCAGCGACGCCTATTCTCAGCGATATTTCCTTTGACGTGGCTAGAGGCGATCGCATAACCTTAATTGGTCCATCGGGTGCGGGAAAAAGTTCACTGCTGCGGCTGTTGAACCGATTGAGTGATCCCACCAGCGGTACGATTTATCTGGATAATCAAGGGATTCACACCATTCCCGTGTTGCAGTTACGACGGCAAATTATGCTGGTTTCCCAAGAACCCAAGCTACTCGGAATGACAGTACGGGAGGCGATGGCTTATCCGTTGGTGTTACAGCAGCTAGGAAAATCCGCGATCGCCCAACGGATTGAAACCTATCGGGAACGGTTGCACATCCCCAATGATTGGCTCGAACGCACCGAATTACAACTTTCCGTCGGACAACGACAACTGGTGGCGATCGCACGGGCTTTAGTTTGTCAACCCAAAATTATCTTACTGGATGAACCGACATCCGCCCTTGATGTGGGGACAGCTTCTCATGTTTTGGGTGTCTTGGCTGACATGGTGAAGCAGGATCAGATTACGGTTTTAATGGTCAATCATCAGTTAGACATGGCTCAACTGTTCTGTAATCGAGTATTGTATCTACAAACAGGTCAACTAAGGCAAGATAAATCCGCGACTAATTTGGACTGGAACCTGTTACGAGAATCCCTAGTTCAAGCCAAAGCACAAGCGACTGAAGACTGGGAAGAAGAAGAGTTTTGACCCTTCGCTTCCCTCAAGAGAACCCAATACCGCTCGGTTAAGAGGAGCAGAGGAAGCAAGGGAACCTGGTTTGTCGGGGCGGGTTTAGGGACTTTCTGATCGCGATTGATGGTAACGTTTGTACAAAACCCGCCCTGACTAAATTGTGCAGTGAACCTCCTTGTCGCTATATACCTGTTATCAACCTTTGCTCCTCTCCATCCCAGAACACTATTGTCGCCCAGCGGTACTCGCGGCTGCGGGTGCGACACGGGAGTGAGACGCCGGATAATGATTATTGGCTTCTCCTCCAGTTGATTGGCTGCGTTCCAGCATTTCTGGATTAAATCGATAACCCACATTCCGCACCGTTTGAATTAAACTCGGTTGTCGGGGATCAGTTTCGATTTTTTTCCGCAACGAGAGGACATGGGTATCAATAGTGCGGGGATTGTCAATCGCATCGGGCCACGCTCGACGGAGTAACTCAGAACGACTTAATGGTAATCCTTCCGCTTGGGTTAAGACGTAGAGTAAACTAAACTCCTGAGGCGTTAAATCAACAAACTCCCCTTTGTAACATACCCGGCGCTGGACTAAATCAATTTTGAGATCACCATATTCCAGCGTCATTGGCACAGCCGTGGTTTGGATGCGGCGAATCAGCGCCTCAACTCTTGCCAGAAACTCCTGCATCCCAAAGGGTTTAGTTAGATAATCATCGGCACCCGCTTTTAACCCTTGGACGATATCGACCTCGTGATTACGGGCAGACAACATAAATATTAATGATTGTCGCTGCTGATGAATCCAGCGGCAAAACTCTACTCCGTCACCATCAGGTAAGTCAGAGTCTAGAACCACAAGAGTGGGTTGGCGATTGTAGAACGTTTCTCTGGCTTGATAGAGGCTGGCAGATTGATAAACCCAATAGCCAGCTTGCTGTAAGTGCCAACCTAGCAGCGATCGCAAATGGGGATTCCCCTCGATAATCTGAATACAAACCGATGCTCCCACGGCATTTTGTTTCCTTTTTCGGCATTGTTGCTTAGGTTAACAAAGCTAATGTCAAGATTTTGTAACAACTGTTACTGTGATGGCTGAGGGGGCGGGGTGTCGGGTGTCGGGTATGGGGTGTCGGGTGTCGGGTGTCGGGTGTGGGGAAATTTTGCTTTCAACTTCAGTTAACACCAACGCTTACCTGCTGCTTCAGGTGTGACATTTTGTGATACGCTTAATTTCCAAGCATGCATCTGAGCCAATCTATTGCTATCATCCTCTGCGTTACCTCTGTATATTAATATTATGTCTATGTCAAAAAAAGCTCTTCCGACCCGGGGACAGTTGGAACGCCGCCTCTCTCAAGGAATACAATCACTCTACCGTGAGCAACTTGGACATCAACCGGGCAAAATAACAACCAGTATTCAAGGTGATAGAGTTACGCTAATTCTGGAAGATGCTGTAACTCAGCCGGAGCAGTTACTTGCTAACCAGGGAGACAAAGACCTAACGGAGAAGGTGCGCTCAGATTTAGATGCTGCCATCAAGCCTCAATTGAGAGAGCGAATCCAGAAAATTTTGGGAGTAGAGGTGGTTGATTTGCTTAGTGATACCACTCTAGAAACTAAAAGGGAGGGAATCATCGCTGTACTAGCTGAGACTCCTCAATTTCGCTGTTCGGGTTCAGCCGCACAACAGCCAACTCATCAAGCTTCTTAAGAAGTCAGTGATTGTCATTTGTCATTTTTTCCATAAAACCTCTATTTATTAGGATTATTAGAATCTAGATAGTTAATTATAAAAATGTACGTTGACAACAATTAATATAAATAAATGCCAAATTATGGCAAGTTTATTCTAGAAAAGCTTACGACAATCCTTATTGAGATGAATTATGAAATTTAAACTGGGCTGTCAATTAAATTATAGTATTGCAGCAAGCAGCACTTTTATTTTTAATCTCAGCGTTGTTGAGAAAAAACATCAAAAAATCCTGCAAGAAAGCTTGCAAATTGAACCATCATTGGATTATGAGGAGTATGTTTCTCCTCGGATGGAAAACCGATATCTACGATTCTATGTACCCCAAGGTGACTTACAGGTGTCCTATCAAGCAACTGTGGATTTATATTATCGGGATGAAGACCCCAGTTCGATTCCAGAAAATCCTCCGGATAAGTTACCGTTAGAAACGTTACATTACCTCTACCCATCGCGTTACTGTGAGTCAGATCGGCTGATGCGTCTGGCACAGAATGAGTTTGGGAATTTGATTCCTGACTATTCCCGCGTCACGGCTATCTGTAACTGGATTTACGATAACGTCACCTATTTATCAGGTAGCACCAATCAACATACCTCGGCTTATGATACAGCGACAGAACGAGCAGGGGTTTGTCGAGATTTTGCCCATTTGGGAATTGCGTTTTGTCGGGCGTTGAATATTCCGGCTCGATTTGTGACGGGATATGCTTATAATTTAGAACCCCAAGATTTTCATGCCTATTTTGAGGCATATTTAGGCGATCGCTGGTATTTATTTGACGCCAGCCGACTCGCCCCCTGTAATGGGTTAATTCGCATTGGTATTGGGCGCGATGCGGCTGATGTCGCGTTTGCCACTATTTTTGGTGATGTTCAGATGAACTATAAGGATGTGTTTGTCGAAGCGGTTCCGGATCAAGATGGAAAAACGCCTGAACTCCCCGACTATACCAATCGTGCAATCGCGTTAATATAATACATTTCAAATAAGATTCTTTTTTATGTCAGAAAGTTTTACCATGACCGTTAAAGGATGAATTGGAGAAGGCATAAAGCCGCAACGTTCCACGTAAAAATTTTTCACATTCTCGTTAAGGGCATGAATTAGAATCGCTCTAATCCCTAGTATCTCTGATGCTTGTAGAGTACGCTTTACGGCATCTTTGATCATTCCCATACCAATTCCCTTTCCTTGATGACGAATATCAACAGCCAGTCTACCCATTACTACGACTGGGATGGGATCGGGCATATTTCTTTTGATTTTGCCTGGAGATTCAATATGGGAAACCTGACCATTAGCTAGACAGTAGTATCCTACTACTTTGTTTTCCCAGCAGACTACATAAGTGCGTGATGAACCAAGGGGTTCATTGTTAAGAGCGCGTGTTTTTAACCATTGATTTAAGCTTGTCTCGCCACAATCAAATGACTCTAGATCATGGGTTGGTTGAATATGTTCCGGTGGGGTATACTTCATAAGGTAATTACCACAGAATAATAATTATTCCCAAGGAGATTTTACCTGAAGCAATTGATGTAACTTTTCGTTTTTCTCTGGTGGCATATCAAGAGCTTGATTAAAAGCCTTCCACTGGTCATCATTAAGGCGGAACAATCTCCAATCTAGCAATGCCTCTTCTGCGGCTCGATAGGCTGCGTCTAACATAAAAGCACTCCGAGTCTTGCCACAAACAGATGCCGCTGTATCTATGAGATCAAGCTGATTGGGTTCAACTCTCATATTGACGACAAGGGAGCGCTTGTCTTTATTGGTTTTATCAAGAAACGCCATAGTTGCTCTTACTTTATAGTTTGATGATGTTAGCTATGTGTGTACATTGTATATACAAAAAGCATGATAGTCAACGACTATAGCACTATTATGGAGATGCGTTAGGATATCAGTTGCTCCCAAAGAATGTCCCAACCTGAATGGTACTGACTGGTATGCTGGTGAGCAATGCCCACCCTAGGGAATATCAAGGATTTCGGCGATCCAACAAGTTCATCGCAATGATCGCCGACTAATTCCACTCACCCAATCCACGAGAATTGTCAGCATAATTAAACAGGCGATAGTGGTAACAATACCAGGCGCGTCAAAACTACTCAATTGTTCACTCAATAACCGCCCTAACCCACCCGCCCCCACTAATCCCACAATTACTGTTTCTCGGATACAAACTTCCCAACGGTACAGACTATATGCCAGAAAACGGGGTAATGTCATCGGTAGCACCCCATATAAAAACACCAACGCAGCGGGGGTTCCCTGAGCTTTTAAGGCTTGTAACGGAGGTTGGGGGAGATTTTCCGTCACTTCTGCCATCAGCCGCCCTAAAATCCCCAAATTGTGCAACCCCAACGCGATCGCACCCGGTAAAATACCCGGAAACAAGATAAACAGCGCCACCAACGCCCAAATTGGTGCGGGAATTGCCCGATACACCAGTAAAATCGCCCGGGTGAGTAAAAAGGGAATCCATACCCAAATCGTCTCGCCTCGCCCTCTTCCGTGACGACTCGGATTGAGTAATCCTCCAGGTAGGAAAAAATTACGAGTCGCCGGAAATGAGAGTAAAATGCCACCCATACCCGCCAGTGCGATCGCCAGAATGGACATGGATAGGGTTTGGGTTGATAATCGGACTAATTCTGGCAATTGTTCCCAACTGATATCCGGTGGAAAGGATACGGTTATCGCATCCACCAATAATTTCCCAGTGCGGGGTGACCAAAGTTGAGTAAAGTCAGGATGGACATACCAAAAGCAAAAGGGGATGAGTAGCGCCCCGCCGATACCCGCCAGAGTGATCAACGGATCACGCTGATATAATTTCCTTTGAGACGTAGAACCATGATTAGCATTTAAATCCAGCCGACTGCTACAGCCTAAGCGATCGCGTAACCAGGCGCTACTGAAATCAACCATCCCATTTAAGATAAATAGGGCATAGAAAAACGTCCATAACTGTTGATAACGTAGCGACTGTAAACTCAAGAAAATCTCATATCCCAATCCCCCAGCCCCGATAATTCCCAACACCGCCGCCGAACGAATTGAACATTCAAAGCGATAAAAGGTATAGGAGAGAAGGTTTAAGAAGGCTTGGGGAATCAGCGTATAGAGAAACGCGGTTAAGGGTGCAACCCCACTATTGAGCAGCGTGATTAGCGGTTGACGGGGCGTCTCATCCAGAATTTCGGCAAACACCTTGGCTACGACTGCCCCAAAGGGAAGCGCGATCGCTAAAATGGCGACTAAGGGATCAAGTCCCCAAATATTCACAAAAAACAGTCCCCACAGCATCTCGTGAATCGCCCGGGGAACCGCCAGTAATCCCCGCAAACTCACCCAAATCTTCGACGGGTGTCTCTCGATTGCACCCGGAGAAACCGCCAACCACCACACCTCAGAGGTGAAGATTCCGCCAATGATTCCCAGCACCACACTGAGAAACGTACCACAGACGGCATAGGCTAGCGTGGTAAGTGTCGCCTCTAGGGTAAGTTGGAAAAACTCAGGGCTTAACTCTGGCTGTAGACTAGCTTGGAGAAATCGCCCCAATAAGGAAAATCCACCTGGATTCAAGATATCCTGTCCCCAGATACCCGCCTGATCGAGAGAAAGTGCGATCGCGCCGATAAATACTAATCCCCAGCCGATTTGCGGGTTGAGGATTGAGGGACGAGATAAAAGCTGACGTTTCACAGGACAATGATAGGGAAGATGGGGAAGCGGAGGGAGATAGGGGAGATCAGGGTGGGTTTGAGATAACGTTATCATAAATGGCGAAATGCAATGCCCTAAACCTACCCCTACAAACCAAGTTCCCTTCAGCGAATCAAAGGGTCAAAACTGCCGTTTTTCTGTCTTTAGGATGAAGAAAATTGTAGGGGTTTCTTGCCACTATGGGAAAGTATGCCCAGAGTCTCACCAACCACTTAGGGTTGAAACCCAAGGAACTAAAATCTCAAGTCAGCTTTAGCTGACTGAATCAGAGTTTTAGTCGTCTTGAGACGACTGGCGCTTTTAGCCAAGAAATTGAGTTCTTGGCGGATGTCGAGGCTTATTGACAAAGGTGCAAGTATCGGGTAGCTTCTGTTTCCTGTTCCCTGTTCCCTGTTGCCTTTAAAGACTATCATGCCACTATTAAACATGAAATTACACCTCCGCAAACTGCGTCAAATTCTCGCCTTGTCCTTAATCCCAATTTGCCTGATTTTTAGTTTCGCGATCGCAGACAATAATCGCGCCGCCTTAGCCACCCCTCTAACTCCAACCGCACAATTAACCCCATCCCATCCCCAATCTGAGAAATCTGTCGATTTAGACAAAGGGAGTGAACAAGCGAAAAAGGCATCAGAAAAGGCATTTGAGGGTTTAGAGACAACCAAGGAATTGATCGGCAAAACTGAGAAAAGAAAACAGGCGATCGAACAGGGACGGAAAAAGGCAAGCCAGAAATTAGACTCGATGGCTAAAAAAGCCGAAAAAGCCAAAAAATCAGAAGAATCCTTGAACCACACCGAAAAACTAACCCTTGATCGTATAACTGACGGCAAATAATCCAACGTTCACTCCGATCTGGCACTATTCTCAATAAGCAAAATTGTCGGGTGCGTTAGCCTTCGCGCAGCGTTCCCGAAGGGTAGCGTAACGCACCGCTACTCAAAACTTTGGTAACTCAGGAGAAAACCCAGCAGTATCTCACCTAAGAGGGATAACATTAGCCGCCATCAACGTTACATTTATTTACAAAGGCAATCATAGATAACTTAAACGGAGAAATAGAGTATGACTAACCAAACCAATACCCCAGCACCCGAAACCCTCACTAGTCCCGAAGAACGCAATGCTTGGAGATTTGGCTTCAGTCCCCAAGCCGAAATTTGGAATGGTCGTCTAGCCATGCTAGGCTTCATTATTGCCCTATGCGTTGAGTACTTTTCGGGTCAAGGAGTTCTGCACACATTAGGACTAATGTAAATACCTTGATGTGACCCCTCCCTAACCCTCCCTTGACAAGGGGAGGGAATTTTATTGAAGGGTATTGGTATTCCGCCGAATTTTACCTCAACAGAGGGTTGAAACTGTTGCCTCAAAAGGGGATTGTAGCTCTTTCAACTAAACAAGATTATACAGGTGCAGGGACAATAATATAACCCGTGCTGACATCACCCAATACCCAATTTCGCTCAATCCCCCAATACCACCAGTAAGCCGCAATATAGGCACAGATTAAACTATCCAGTTTATCTTCTAGTTCCTTCAGCGTCGCCCCCGTAAATCGTTCCGAAAAACTACCATTTAAACCATCAATCCCATCAAGTTTTGGTTCTAAACTCGGCAATACATCCCGAATTAAATGATAAAGTTTTAATAATTCCCCTTGACGTTCTGCCAATTTTCCTTTTTTATATTTCAGAATCCGATTTAACCCAAACAAATGAACAATCGCGGGATGGGGAAAGACCTCAATTTGGTAGCGTCCCAGGGTTTGAGGCGTTATCTGGGGGGCGTGAATAAACCCCCGTGCTTCCAAACTCAGACCAAACTCTATCGTGCGTTGAGCAAAAGGGCGTTGGCGATTGGCGGGATAACAACCCGCGTGGTAACGGTGAAAATACCGATGGCTGAGTTTATCCGGGAGACGCATTCCCGTGGCGTTGGGAATCAGCGTGGGGGCGTCTACGGCGATGAGGGCGGGTTCAGTGGCGGCTGTCCAATCATCAATCCAATTCAGGATATCAACTGTGCCTTGTTTGCGGTTTAATTCTAATAGCTGAAGCTGTCCATCTGACCAATTTAGGCAACATAAACCACTTGCGCCCGACGTCCAACCGAGGTCAATTCCGATAAATTTCATGGGATAAAGAATATTGACCCAAAAACAGTAGGGGCGCAAAGCC
Organism: Coleofasciculus sp. C1-SOL-03; assembly: GCF_040220555.1. Lineage (NCBI taxonomy): Bacteria > Bacillati > Cyanobacteriota > Cyanophyceae > Coleofasciculales > Coleofasciculaceae > Coleofasciculus > Coleofasciculus sp. C1-SOL-03. The sequence continues at coordinate 49,031 of NZ_JAVJUO010000039.1, read as the reverse complement.
TTCATCCGTGTCAACTTAAGCTCAACCCCTCACCCCCAGCCCCTCTCCCACACCGGGGAGAGGGGAGCAAGAGGTTTATTTATCCTAAACAGAGTTGCACTGAGTTAAATGATTCAGTTGCATTGCTCCCCTTAATCGCAAAAACCATTAATATACCGTAGGGTGGGCATTGCCCACCAGCCTTCTCGTTCAATCACATTGACTCCAAGGGTTGCACGGATTGACACTGAGAGGTTAACCATTCATACCAACCCTCTAGCCCAACGCCTGTTTTTGCCGAAACCTGAAACACCTGCATCTGAGGATTAACCGTTCGCGCATACTCAATACATCGTTCCACATCAAAGTCTACATAAGGCAACAGGTCAATTTTCGTGAGAATCATCACTTGGCTAGCGCGGAACATATGAGGATATTTAATCGGCTTATCATCGCCCTCAGTGACCGATAAAATCGCCACCTTTGCCTGTTCCCCCAAATCAAATAAGGCGGGACAAACCAGATTTCCCACATTCTCAATCATGACCACAGAATTGAGGGGAGGATTGAGTTGAGTGCAACCCCGTTCCACCATCGCCGCTTCCAGATGACACCCGGTTCCGGTATTAATTTGGACAACCTTACACCCAGTTTGTTGAATTTTCTGGGCATCATTCGCCGTCGCTTGATCCCCTTCAATTACATTAATTGCTAATTTTGCCTGTAAATCCTGAATCGTGCGCGTCAATAGCGTGGTTTTGCCCGCCCCCGGAGAACTAACCAGGTTTAGCGCCAAAATATTCCGTCCTTTAAACCATCCCCGATTTTGGGCAGCGATTAGGTTGTTTTTTGCCAGGATATTCTCTTCCAGAGAGATTTTCGTCCCGTGAACCTGGGCGTGAACCTGAGAGGCTTCATCGTGGTGATTCCCCGACGAGTCGTGAGTGTGAGTGTGGGTGATGACTCGACCATCGGGCAAAGTGTGAGTATGGGAATGGCTAGATGTTGAAGAGTGCGTGACAACAGTCCCATCAGGTAATGTATGGGTATGATTCGGGTCGTGATGGGAGTTAGCCATGGCGACAACCTCCCCCGTTTCCGGATTGGTAAGCGTGGTGTCAGCGCCATCAGAACAGCCGCAGGTTACACACATGGTTCGACCTCCATTTCCTTAATTTTCAGTTCTTGACCCGATATTATATCCAGTTCTACACTACCGCATTCACAGAGACCAAAAGGTTGATCGAGGGGAATTTGGGCATCACAGTGACGACAGCGACCCATACCCGGAATTTCAATAATATCCAAAGTTGCCCCTTCTAAGGGAGTGTCTTTGCTACAAACATCAAAACAAAATAGTACCGCATCAGGCATTATCGCCGCTAACTGACCAATTTCCAGACAGACTCGTCGCACTTTTGCCCCCTGCGCGTGTTCGGCAACGATATCAACGATATTTTGTGTGATTCCCAGTTCGTGCAATGGTCTATTCCGTTACAGAGGATTTCCGATTTAATTTTATCTCGTTTTTAGTTGATCAAGCGAAAGCTTACCGTCTTGTAAGGCAGCAAAATTGCGCCGAAAACTATCTAGACTAGGGCTGGATAGATGAGGGAGACAAAAACATTATTGGATAAGGCTCCCACTCCCGGACGGCAATTGGGTTCCCAGTCCTGGGCGTTGGGAGATTTATTAACTCTCCCTTGTAATTGATTATTGATATAAAGTGAGCGAGTATAGGGTTCGTCAATGACTCTAACTTTGCCAAATTTGCCCTCTTCTTCGGCTAGAATTACTGTTTCTTTGTCATTCGTCATTCGTCATTCGTCATTCGTCATTTGTCATTTGTCATTTGTCATACTTGCTGCCCTTGAGAAGCAAGCTACCTCTTATGTCATTTGTCATATCAAATCCAGGTTATACCAAGTTGCATTCAAAGATATAACTTTCCCTCCCCCTGCTTCCCCTGCTTCCCCTGCTTCCCCTGCTTTTCCTATCTACTATGTTTGAGCGCAACTGGGTATTAGCTACCCCCGTTATAACCCAGTCCGCGCAGGCGGACTTTGTTTGTGTAGCAGCGATTTCAATCGCCTCCTCTTGCATAGGGTAATAAAGGCTACAACTATTGCCTATTGCCTATTGCCTATTCCTTGTTCCCTGTTCCCTGTTCCCTATCCTCAAATTGAGTTAATCCAGGAAAAAGTGGCGCTTGCTGTTTATGGTATTTTGCCAGATAATTCCGGAACGATGTCCCCCCAGTTCCGACCTCTACACCTACGAGTTTAAGTTGTTGTACCGCCAGTGCCAAATGGAATTGATGAAAGCGGATTTGTAAATTATCGTAAGTCCGCATATTCTGCAAAACTGGACTGGCATGAGGGTGGTTGAGGAGAGCAGAAATCTGTTCCGCTGTCGTGTTTCCAGGACTTCGTTGGAGTAGGGTATCGTAATAATAGGCGAGATTATGATTATGATAGCGCTCAAACCATTGGGCGATATCACTCCCATAGCGGCGGTCAAACTCGGTTTCAGCAATGTGAGGATTGCCCTGGGTGTCTTTGGTTCCTCCTTGCCAATAGTTTCGCACGCCGCTCATAATTTCTAAATGGCGAAACTGGAATGACTGAAAACCACTTGTCGGGCCAATAGTTGTGCGAAATTCGGCAAATGCCCGCATTGTCTTGAGAATGGGCATGGTTGTCAATACAACCTCATAAAGGCGCAGAATCCGGGGGAAAAAGTAACAGGCTTCGCTAGTATCCCCGATAATCGGATCAGTATTATCGGCAATTGCTTCCCCTAATGCAGTTAAAACTCGCTCCATATCCAGAATCATTTGATGGAACGCGAGTTCGCAAATTTGATGGACAGCAATAAATAAGTCTTCGTCTTGGGAGGCGGTGAGTGGACGCTTGCAACTGAGTAGTGCCTCTAGATTGTGATACGTCCAATAGTGATTTTGAGTAACGTCTAGGGTGGGATCAAGGGGAGGTAGGGGTTGGGTATGATCAGATTGAGGCATAGTGTTGGGTTAAAAGGAGCAGAGGGAGCAGAGGGAGCAGGGGAAGCTGGGGACGCCATGGTACATTTTTCCTGATTCGGTGATGCGTGAAGGATGCGACCAGATTTCCTTGAAGACAGACCAGTGTAAATATGCCTCTAAGCCTTGATAGATAAGGGTTTTGGCTTTATACAATTAGCCCAAATTAGAGAGTCCTGCAAGCAGTATTGGGTATGGAGGTTGAGTGCGATCGCAGTAGACTATCAGTAGTGGCGTGGCACAGCTAAAATTGTGGATTAGATTTGACCATTGAATCGGGCGCACGCCATGCGCCCCTACGGTTTCGGGTCTCCCATTCTAATTCATCTTGCTAAGGTGTGCCACGCCAGTAGTCTTATCCTATCTAACATCTGTTATCAACCTCAATCAAGGATTAACCACATACTCAGAGGTTACAGCGTCTGCTTTCCCAGCTTCAACTAACGCCTGATAAACCATCGCCGCTACCTCAGCGCGAGTTGCATCTTGAGTCGGATTGAGAGACTCAGTATTCGGATAATTCACCACAATACCCGCTTCTGTCGCCGCACTGACTTTTTCACGCGCATACTCTGGAATCTGATTGGAATCCTGATAGGTTTGTAACACCTGCTGAGGAGATTGATTGGCTTCTAACCCCAATCCACTCGCTAGTGCTACTAAAACTTGTACCTTAGGAATCGGTTGCTTGGGTTGAAAGGTATTATTAGGATAGCCACGCAAAAAATTGGTTTTGCTGGTTTCCTGAATCGCCGACCATGCCCAAAAGTCTGAGGATACGTCCTTAAAGTTGGGTATCTCTAAGGTTGCTTGTTGCTCAAAAGCGCTTCTTAACAACGCCGCAAATTCTGCCCGCGTAATTGAACTATTCGGTTTAAACGTATTATCTTCTGGAAAGCCGCTCATAATATCTCGCTGCACCAAAGCGGTAATATAAGGACTTGCCCAATAATCATCTGGAACATCGGTAAACTTCACGGCTGCATCAGGCGTTTCCGTTGGGGTTGGTGTCGGTGTTGCTTCCGGAGTTTCCGTGGGTATTTCTGCTGTTTCTGTGGGTGTTTCTGTTTCTGTCGTGGGAGCTGAGACAATCGGAGCAAGAGGAACGGCTCTGGCTATTTCCGGAAACGCCTCGTCTTCATCAATAGATTCGGGTGCAGCAGCTACGGCTGGAGAAGGTGAAGCGGAGTCTGTTGCCAAAGGAGCGCTGCTGAGGGTTTCGCGAGTGGGAATCTCCTCCGCTATCGGAGACGTTACTTTTGGCTCTTCTGGTGCTTCCGTTGTTGGTTCAGAGGTGAGTGAGCCAATCCACTGCTGTAGGTTCAATCCCTTTTGCCGTTGACCCAATACTCCAATCAAAATCGCACCGATAGTGATAACGGCGATAATTATACCAATCCATTCCTCCAAACCTAGTGGAGAGGAGTCCGAATCGGGGGGCGGTAGATTTCTCATTATGCACCTTGTTTAACTCGCAACAACACTAAGAAAGCAAGGGGAATCAAAGAATTTTTTCGGTTGTCTGAATTCTTGACCCCCCAATCCCCCAGTATTAGCCTCCACATCTGACGGTAGAGCGTTGGGATACATTTGCCTCTGGCTTTAGTTTACTGCCAAAGTGCTTATCCACTAGCGTCGGTACGTCTTCGGGAGCCACCTTATTGTACCGGGCTTTGTCTGGCATCACTACCATACATGGACCTTTTTTACACTGCTTCATACAGCCTGTGTCTTTAATCGCTACTTGGTGATCAAGATGGCGATCGCGCAAGGTGTCATTCATGGCTTGATGGACTTTTGCCGCACCGCGCTTGCGACAGGATGACTTTTTACACAGCATGACGCTGGCTTTGGTTTTCTTGGGAGACGGTTGCAAAAGTTTCTCATATTGCTGGGATGCTGGCGGGGTTTTCAATGTCACCCGTTTGGCTTTGAGTTTCAATTCCCCACGTTTGGGTTTGTATTTCTGTTTGCCAGAGACTTCTATCGAATCTCCGGGTTTGAGGATTTCAGGTAGAGATTCCCGTAAGGGTTTAGCCAGCTTGATATATCGTTCTCCTGCTTCTGTATTTACCCACAGCAGCTTGGGTTTTTTGCCCGCTTTACCCAGAAATTTGACAAACTGTCCCTCTAGCTTGAAGGGACTGACTTGTGTCTTTTTATCTGATTTACCCATGAAAGTACTCCGATGTCTCCCCCTAACCGTAACGCTAATTGATAAAACATGTCATCTATTTTTCGTAAGAGTTCTTTATATGTCGTTACAAATGAGTGGGAGCCATGTAGAGACGTGCCATGGCGCGTCTGGGAGCAGGTAGCTGTAGAGACGTAGCATGCTACGTCTGGAAGCAGAGGGAGATGGGGGTGGATTTCAGTTGTCCTGCTGATCCATGGGATTGTGCAGCAGGGTTTCGAGTTGTGTGTCGAGATGGTGTAAGAGTTGGTTCAGGGTTGGTAGGGTTTCCACCGGAGGAATGGAATAGCGATAAGAGCGATCGCGGATTTCATTGAGCTTATGTTGGAGTTGTCCGGCGAGTTTAATCGCATCCTGACCCAAGCGTTCTACCTTTTGTTGTTGATAGAACTTCAACGGCGCTCCGCGTAAGAGTTGTAGCGTTGCCTCTTCCCCGTGAGTACCAGGTACTAGCCGCAAACACAAGAGCAGGGATTCTTGCTGATAGAGTCGCTCGCTTTCGATCTGTTTGGGCTGGGTAATCGGCTGCAACGGCAGGTTAACTAAGCGCTTGAGTTCAATAATGATATCTTCAAAAACAGATATGCTTAATTTATCCAAGACAGACTGGGAAGAGCTATCTTGGCGCAAAACAACCCGACCTCGCTGAGATTGTCGCTGGAAATACAGCCGACCAATTCCTCCCTGCAACAGCCGCCCTAACAACTCTTCCACGATTTGATGGGGGGCTAAGGTTGCCAAAAACGCGATCGGACGAGATAAATAGACAGGGTTTACCTCTAAGGGTAGAAGCGCCTTCGTCGGAAGTGACCGTTTGAAAACGGGAGTCAGCGCTGTCTCAGTCGATGCCTTCTCGCCGGAAGGAGGCGGTGGTGTGGCTGGGGAGGGACTAGAGGATGGGGAAGTGGGTTGGGACGTTGCCGTTGATGATTGGTTATCCTCTTGGTTGGGTAACTCAGAGGATTGGTTCAATTCTTCCTGGAGTTGGCTAATATCATCGATAATCAGTGTTGGTTGAGATGCACGAGGATCAGATTTATTATTGGTTTTCGCTGCCGCTTTTGATGCTTCAGGTGACGCTGCTTCATTGTCAGTTGGACTCGCCTCAGGGTTGGGTGCAGGTTGAGAGGCTGTCGGTGGAGGATTCTTGGTTTTCGCGGCGTGAGCAGAGGGGGTTGATGATTGGGGTTGAGTTGTCTCATCCTCAGTTAAATGGGCAGCATTATTCGGTTTCGGTGGAGACGCTATAGGGGTCGAATTTTCTGGCTGCGCCGCCGCTTGAGGAGAAGAGGTTGACGGCTCAGGCTGGTTCACCTCATCTTCGGCTAAACTGGCATCATCAATAATCAGCGTTGCCTGTTCTGACCGAGGCAGGGACTGTTGGCGCTCAGAACGTTTCCTTTTCTGGGCTGTGCCGTGATGACCTTGATTTAAATAGGCAGACAGCATCGCGGTATGAGTGTTGGCGGTAATCTGTTCAACTTTCAGAGAACAGTTCATAAACGCCAGAATGCGACGGACATAATCAAGAGCCGTGGAGTCGTGAGGATCGACTATACCCAGTTTCAGGTACTTGCCTTCGAGAGACAGGGGCAAGAATTGATGAAATAGACAGGCTTCAAAGGGCAAAATACTATCAATCAACCGAAACATTTGCTCGGTATCCACGCCAGAGAGATCCGACGCTTGAGAGGATGATTGAGATTGAACAGGAGTGTCCGCTCGTTCTGGGTCCTGTGGTGAGGGTAACATAATAATTTCTCCAGCCTGAGTATCAATTGGTTCAGATGCCCCAGGAGTCAGATGATATAGACTGTCCGGTTTGGGATTGGCACAAAGGTTAGCTGTTAACCCTACTTCAATTTTTAACAACTTTGGTTAGGGAATACACAAAATTGGCACAAGATCAACCTTCTAGGAAGAGCTGCGGATGTCTTGAGCCGCTAAGTAGAGCTTACTCCATTCGCTAAGTGCCTGGTTATACTTCCAATTTAGATCCTTGGCAATGACATCTAACGTTTTACCGGATCTCAATTGTTGGATAAGTTGGCGCTGTTTGTCGGTGAGACTTTGCCAATAGTCTTGCCACTGGACAGGAGTGAGTCCTAAATTATGCTCTTTTAAGGAGACCTCTAACCAACTGGCGACCAATTCCGGCTTCACTTTAATAGAAAAGACGCGAATGGCATGGTAACTGACTTTTTCTCGCAAGCGATAAACCTTTTGGATGGGTAAGCCTAAGGTTTTGGCAATCTCCTCTTGAGACTTCCCTTGCAGATACAGCCGTAACCATTGGGCGGCTTGGGCGTCAACGTTTTGCTCGAGGTAGGTTTCAAACTCTTGGCGTACTGAGAGACGCAGCACCTGTTGTTCTTGCCAGACTTGAGTCTCTTGATAATCCGCGATCGCTTGATTATCGAGTAGACTGACTGGAGCATCAGTATCATCGGAGGTAATCGACTCCGAGACAAATCGTACATGTTCCCCGCCAGGTAGATGGGTCATCCCACCGCGTCCGGATCGCTTGAGAAAATTGACAAATCGATAAACCACCAACGGCTGATTGCGAATCGGGCGTAAACAATATTCCTCAAGGGTTGTCAGTAAAAGGGCGTCGCGTAAATGAATATCTTCACTACAGTGGGCAATCCAACCAATCTGCCCTTGAATATAGCGATCGCTGTTTAATAATTCCTGAATCACCTCTTGTAAGACATCTACCACAGCCCGTTGGCGATCGCGACTCAGAGACACCCAGGTGCGGATTTTATTCCGTAATGTCATTAAACCCGCTAACCGACTGGTCAAATTGCGATAGGCTTGCTCAGGAGTTACCCCTAAATAGCGCTGGCGTAAAATCCGATAGCGATAGTCCATCGCTGGGCAGACAATCTTAAGTTTATCGGGGAGTAGGTGATTTAACCGTTCCCGGTTTTCTCCCAGTAACCAGTGGACAATGCTGGTTCGGATCGCTGGATCATAGTCTGGATAGTCATTTGATAAACGCTGTTGCCACTCGTGTTCGAGTTGATCTGCCAACCTTTCCATCAGATGGCACTCCTCTAACCCCTGTTTTAATGTTTGCATAACAACTCCCCTTTCGTTGCACTGACTGTTTTGATAGACTCTGCTGTTCTAATTTCATCATTTCTATCCTGAAATAGAAGTGATCCCCCTCCTGTGTTGCTTACAAGACAGTCACATCCGTATTTTGACCCAGAGTACGCCCTTGATGAGACTCGGATCTACCTTGAACGTGTTTTGGATCACAAGCCTCTAAAAATGTGTTCTCCTGGCTTAACGATTACATTGTGTGAACTCAATGCGGGGCAACCGTTGGTATTGATCAGGTATGGATTAAAACTCTCCAGATCAGGCTAGCATTTATCGCTCAGTGAGTCTCACGCACCACTCAATCAAACCGAAGGAAGCAGCAGATGGCACAACCCCTACAACAATTAACCCAAAAGCAACAGCTTTCAAGTCCTGTGGACACAATCATCCTGTTCATTCCACCATCCTAGGGTTGATCTTGTTTTATCCTATCGCGCTCTCTGGAACACGAGAATATCTGTTAATCTGATCAACATTATTATTTTGATACACTCGTACCACCTAAATCGCGAGGGGAATCTTGCTTCAACCTTCACGAAGTGGAGGTAGGTTCCGTAGGGGGAGAGCGGGAAATACTTCGGCTAAACGCCCGAAGTATTTCCAGTTATTTCCCGGTGGGTGGTACAATGGTAGCCATGAAACAAGTCCTCACGATAGTCATAAAGCTTCAACCCTCCCCTGAACAGGTGGCCTTCTTAGAGGCAACCCTTCAGGCGTTTGCGGATGCTTGCAACTACGTGAACGAACATACAGCTCCAAAACTGACTAACAAAATTGCTATCCAATCTTTGACTTATCAAACCATTAAAAACCAATTCAATTTGGTAGCCAATATGGCAGTCAGAGCTTGTGCAAGAGTAGCGGCTAACCGAAAGGTTGCCTGTTCAAAGGGTAAGCCGGTTAAAGGCTTTATACCAAGCCGTATCGATTGTGACAAGGACTTGTTTCGACTTCGTGAACACGACTGGACGGTAAGCCTTTCCACAGTTCACGGTAGAGAGCGAGTTAAGTTAAAACCAGGTAACTATCAAAAAGGGAAACTCAAAGGGAGGAAGCCGACCTCAGCACAACTATGCAAACACCGCGACGGTCAGTTCTACCTGCATATTCAGATTAAGAACACCTCTCCCGATCCCCAAAATACCGATAAGGTGATTGGTATCGATTTAGGGCGTCGCGACATTGCTGTTACCTCAGAGGACAAAAAGTGGGACGGCTTGCATATCCAGTCGGTGCATGGGGATGCCGACTTTAATGGAGCCAATAATATTGCACTTGTGGGGCTGTCTATAAACCAGCCTGGAGGCACGGGGTTGTCGTGCAAGTTAAGTCAAACTGTTGAGTATGTTCAACTTGGCTTGTTCGATGATTTCAGGGCTACTGAAAACCCAGACCTCTGCGATAGCAGGTCTGGGTAGTTTATGCCTATGGTGCATGTTAAGCGCCTGGAACTCACTAATTTTAAATCCTTTGGCGGCACGACTCAAATTCCGATGCTGCCCGGATTTACTGTGGTTTCCGGACCTAATGGGTCAGGAAAATCCAATATCCTTGATGCTCTCCTGTTTTGTCTAGGGCTATCCAGTTCCAAGGGAATGCGGGCTGAACGTCTACCTGATCTGGTTAATCATAATAAAGAGCGACGGAGTACGGTTGAAGCCAGGGTTACGGTGACATTTGACCTATCTGACGCACCCGATATTCTAGGGGTAGAAGAGATACCGGAAAACTCCGAATCAGATGCAGACGAGGAAGCCGAGGAAGAGGAAACAGAAGAATCAGAGGAAGACAATCCCAACTCCCAACCCTCAACTCCCCAATCAACAGAATGGAGTGTGACACGGCGGCTGCGGGTGACTAAGCAAAACACCTACACCTCAACTTACTATATTAACGGTGAATCCTGCACGCTGACTCAACTGCACGAACAGCTCAACCGCCTGCGAGTCTATCCCGAAGGCTATAATGTGGTGTTACAAGGGGATGTCACCGGGATCATCTCCATGAACTCACGGGAACGACGGCAGATTATTGATGAATTAGCCGGAGTCGCCGCCTTTGACCGCAAAATTACCCAGACGAAAGATACCCTGAATGAAGTTAAAGAACGGGAAGATCGCTGTCGGATTATTGAACAAGAACTGATCACGCAACGCGATCGCTTGGCGGCGGATCGGATTAAAGCAGAGAAATACAAAAAGCTACGGGCGGAACTTCAGGAAAAACAACAGTGGGAACTCGTCCTCAAATGGCGATCGCTTCAACAACAGGTGGCGCATCTGATGTCTCTGATGGAGAAAGGAGAACAGGATGAACGCCAGTTAACCCAGCAATTGCATACCATAGAATCCGAGATTCGTCAAGGAACGGAACAACTCGAAACCCTCAACGCCCGTGTCAAAGCCTTGGGTGAAGAAGAACAAGTCGCCGTCGCCGCTACCCTAGCCAGCCAAGACGCCGAACGCCGCCAGTTACAACGCCGCCACCAGGAACTGACCCAAAACCTGACGGATACAGAGGCGCACCAACAAACCACCCAGACAGAGATTCAGCACCAGGAACAACGCCTGCAACAGCTTCAGGCTGAACGCCACCATCTCGACACCCAAATTATCGCCTCACGCCGCCAAGAACGGGAGGCGGCTCAAACCGCCCTGAATGCTAGCCGAGAACAAGCGGATGCGATCGCCTCAGCGTCAGAGGCTTGGGTACAGCAGCAAAACACCCTCACCCGCCACATTGAAACTCGACTGCAAACCCTGAATCCCCAGCGCACCGAACAAGCCCAACTCCAAGAACGGCATAATCAACTCAGCCGCCAAATTAACGAACAAACCCAACTATTAGAACGCATCGCCCCCGAACTTGCCAGCAAACAAACCCAAGCGGCGGAATTAGAGGGGCAATTAAACGCCGTCTCGCAACAGATTCAAACCCTTGCCCAAACCTTAGCCGCTACGGAACAAGAGTTACAAACCCAACGGCAAACCCAAACCCGCCTCCTGTCCGAACAACGGGATAAACAGCGTCAACTGGATAAATTAGAAGCCCAAGCCCAGGCACAGCAAGAAGCCCAAGGCACTTATGCGACTAAAATTGTTCTTCAGGCGGATATCCCTGGCGTTCATGGCTTAGTCGCCCAACTGGGTCGCGTTGAACCCCACTACCAACTTGCCTTGGAAACAGCCGCAGGTGGGCGTTTGGGGCATGTCGTGGTCGAAGATGATGCAGTAGCCGCAGTGGGGATCGAACTGCTCAAACAAAAACGTGCGGGGAGAGCGACATTTTTACCCTTAAATAAAATTAAACCGCCTCGATTTTCGCCAATTGTAGCGCTGCGTCATGCTCAAGGGTTTATTGACTACGCCGTACATTTAATTGATTGTGAGCCTCGATACCAAACCATTTTTGCCTATGTGTTTGGTTCAACGGTAGTCTTTGAAACCCTGAATACAGCGCGTCCCTATTTGGGTCAATGCCGAATTGTCACATTGGACGGAGAACTGTTAGAAAGTAGTGGGGCGATGACGGGAGGAAGTAGTAGTTATCGGTCTGGATTACATTTTGGTATCAGTGATACCAGTGAATCTGCGGAAATGATAGCGTTGAGATCTCGTCTCCAAGATATTGAAGCCATGTTAAAGCGCTGTGACGAATGGCTGGAACGGGAATCAGCCACGGCAAAACAATTGACCCAAACCCTGACAGATGCCAGGGAAACCCGCTCCCAGACCCAATTACGCTTAGAACAATCCCGCAAAGACATCCAGGCGCTAACGGAACAACAAACCCAAGTGCGATCGCTCCTTGCCAAGAATACCCAGGAAGTCCAGACGGCGACGGAACGGTTGCAGCAGTTAAATCAGGCACTTCCCGCCCAAGAAAGTCAACTGCAAGCCTTACGCCAACAACTAGCGCAACTGGAAGCCGAGCAAACTCCCCAGGAATGGCAACAGATTCAGAGTCAAATTAAAACCCAGGAAGCTGTATTAGGCGATCGCGAACAGGCATTGCGAGAGGCGGAAAGACAACTGCAAGCCTTAGAGAATCAGCATCAGCGCACGAACGAGAAGCTGGCGACGAGTTATCAACGGATTGCCGAATATCAAACCCAACACCAATCAATCCAAGACCAGCAAACCGAGATTAATCGTCAGCTTCAGGCAATTGATGCTCAAATTGGACAAACCCAAGCCCGATTAACCCAGCTAGAACAACGGTTAGGGGAAGCCAAACAAGAACGCGATCGCGTCGAGGCTATCCTCAGAAACCAGCACCTAAACCAGCAAAAGCTATCTTGGCAACGGCAAAAACTCCAGGAAACCCAAGTGACAAGGCAGGAAAAACTGGCTACCCTAAAAACTCAACTGGACATTCAACAGGCTGAATTACCTGATCCGTTGCCAGAGGTTCCCCTGATGGTAAAGACAGGAGATGAGGGAGATAAGGCAGATAGTAGAGACGTTCCGGTGGAACGTCTGACTCCGGCGGAACCTCTGGAAGATGAGGCTGGTAATCAACAGGATGGCGAGGCGGGTTTAGTTCCATCTGGGAGCCAAGAAAACGAGAGTCGTGAAACCCGCCCCTACACAATTGCCCAAATCACCGTTCAATTGGAGAAGCTGCAGCGGGATATCCGTAATGGTCAAAAACGACTTGAGGCAATGGAACCCGTGAATATGTTAGCCTTGGAGGAATACGATCATACCCAAGCCCGCCTACGGGAACTGTCGGAAAAACTGGCAACCCTGGAAGCGGAGCGAACTGAGCTATTGCTGCGAATTGAAAACTTTACCACCCTACGATTGAGAGCATTCAAAGAATCCTTTGACGCGATTAATCAAAACTTCCAAGCCATTTTTGCCGAACTCTCTGAGGGCGACGGGCATCTGCAACTGGATGACGCCGACGATCCCTTTAACGGCGGACTGAACTTGGTGGCTCACCCCAAAGGCAAGCCAGTCCAACGATTGGCATCAATGTCCGGCGGCGAAAAATCTCTCACCGCCCTGAGTTTTATTTTCGCCCTACAACGGTATCGACCGTCACCATTTTATGCTTTTGACGAAGTTGATATGTTTCTCGATGGGGCAAATGTCGAGCGATTAGCTAGAATGATCAAACAACAGGCTAAACTTGCCCAGTTTATCGTTGTTAGTTTGCGCCGACCTATGATTGAATCCGCCGAGCGCACCATTGGTGTTACCCAAGCTAGAGGAGCGTATACTCAAGTCCTCGGATTGAAATTAGGGTCTGCCAAAGGGGACTGATGTGGATTATATGTGATTATTAGACCTTGATACTATTTATTGATAACCATTCCAGCAGGAGTCGAGATTCAGGATTGCAAGACATAATGACAACTGAACTAATTCGTCAACGCTCCGATTTTTTAAACACTCAGGTGATTACTCGGAACAACGGGAAGCGCCTCGGAGTCGTCAAGGAGCTGCTAGTAGATATTGATCGGCGCGAAGTTGTGGCGTTAGGGTTACGAGACAACCTGCTCTCGCTGGCTGGAATGCCACAGTATATGCTCCTCAGTAGCATTCAACAGGTGGGTGATGTCATCCTGGTTGAGGATGAGGATGTGATTGAGGATGTTGATGTTGACGCCTACAGTACGCTGATCAATAGCGAAGTGATTACCGAAACCGGGGAACTCTTAGGTCGGGTTCGAGGATTCAAGTTTAGCGTAGAAGATGGCAAGGTGGGGTCTCTGATTATTGCCTCCTTGGGCTTACCCCAAATCCCGGATCAGGTGATTAGTACCTATGAATTACCAATTGAGGAAATTGTCAGCAGTGGTCCAGACCGTCTCATCGTCTTTGAAGGCGCTCAAGAACGGCTAATTCAGCTCACCGTCGGTATTCTAGAGCGTATGGGCGTGGGAAATCCGCCTTGGGAACGAGAAGAAGAGGAAGGCTACTACGCCCCCACTACCCGCCCGGAAAATCAATTAGGGACAGGAATTCCCGTTCGCACCCCGATTTCTCAACCCATCCAGACAGCTACGCCAGTCGAGGAACGGTGGGATGAGGATTGGCAAGAACCGGAACCGGAACCGATACGTGAACCGATACGCCAACAACGGGCAGAGCCAATTTATGCCGAAGCCCAACTAGAAGAGGATAATTGGGGAGATGAATGGGAAGATTCCTCGCAATCAGCGCGTCGGTATGAAGAACCCCTTTATGCTGAACCTGAACCTTATGAGCCGCCGCACAAAGATGAGTACGCGAATTATGAGGTAGAAGGGGATGCTTGGGAAGATACTGTAGAGCGCGAACCCTATCAAGCACCGCCTGTTAACATTCCCGAAAAGACTAAAACCCCAGAATATGAGGAAGAGGCGGGTTATTAGGAGAGGGTGGTAGAGAGTTTCCACAAATTCTTTTTGGGCTAGGTTTTGCCGCTCAAGGTTGACAAAAAAACTGATAACTGAGGTACACAGACAGATCCCCGACTTCTTGAAGAAGTCGGGGATCTTGCTTAGAGACTGTACATCATCAACCACCAAATCTGCTGTAAGCAAAATCGCCTCAAGTGACCGTAGTATAAAGGTTGAGTAAAATTTTTGTGAAATTTTGGCGATCGCTAAGTTTTTTTCTGATAGAGAGGGAATACTGGAGAAAGAAGCATAAAGTACAACCATAACCCGAGAATTCAAACGTGAAACACTTCTGGGCGCGATCGCCGTTTTGGACATTGTTGATTTTATTACGCATCCCATGGTGTCGCCAACACGGATGTTGCTCACGCCTAAACGTTGAGTTTTATCAAAGTTAAATAATACTTAGAAACTCTCTTATCCTAGAGATTCTTACAAGAGTATTAACAAATACACAGTTCTTCATTGTTAAATTAACAGGGTACAGTAGATGAACAAACAAGAACGCAATCGGTTAATTCAGCGGATCAGTCGGGCTTCAGGGGTTGCCCAATATGCCTTACAAAAGAAAATGACTGATGAGCAAATTAGCCAAGCGGCTCAACACTTGGACGTGTTGGAACTGGTAAAATCTGCCAATACTTACAACAGGTACTGTCAAGCCCAAAAAACCCGAGAGGCAAATGATAAGTTAAAGTCTTTCCTTGACCCCCAAAACTCTGAGATTGTTTCAGTGGGAAGGTGGTTAATCAACGCCCTTTCCCAGAACCGCTCTGATCGTAAGGAAACTCTTTTAGAGAGAGATTTGGTACATAAGGAAGACTACAACACCATGGTTTCCGATATGCGTCAAACTATTTCCGACATGGATCAGATGACGTTGGCATCCACGCAGGAGTCAGCCGATAAAATAAAAATTTTGGAAAAAAGAATTGATACTCTAAAAGGACAGTTATCTAGGATTGAAGAGTACATCCGTAACAATCATGGTGTTGCAGAGTGGAAAAGGATAAACGAGACGTTGATTTCAATGGGTAGATAATTATGAATAGTGTTGATGGATTAAGTTATCGAGATTGGCAAAAAAGAAATACAGAATCTTTCTCTAAACTAGAGCGAGCAAAACAAAAGGAACTGCGATCTAAAGGGTATCGTAATATTGGTTGGAATCATGTTCAGAAGTCGTGGAGTCTATTGCAAACCTCATTCCAAGAGTTGAGTCTTTTTGATCACAAGTTGCGTAAAGGCGATTTAAGTGGGGCTATCAAGCACTCGATTCTAGAAGCTGAACAATCGCAAGACATTGCATCTGAAGCCCTAGAGACTCTTGATGAAAACTACAAAGAGGTTAAACAACTAGCTAACAAAGCCCTTGCTAAGTATCAACTCTTGTAAAAACAGTGCCAGATATGAATAAGAATGCCCTAAAGACTCTTTACAGAAGTTCAGATATTAACGATATTTGGAAATATGGTGCAAACCAAAAGCTAATTAATCATCCGAGGTATGGGTCGATTAGCCCAAACGAGTATAGACAAAAGTTTAATCAGAAGCCTTGTCCCTTCTGTGGGAAGAAGATGGTACATGGGAAGTTCTCACACAGCACACAATCTCACCAAGAAGCGATCAAAAGAGGCTATCAATATCAAGATGCGAATGGGGTAGATTGTATAAACAAGGCAGGAAACTTTTACTTTCATCCTCATTACGTTACATTAGATCACAGAGTTAATAAAGCTCGATGTCCTGAATTGCTGTTTGAGTCAAGCAACCTTCAGATTATATGTTGGAAATGTAATCGAGAAAAAGGCGATAACAATAACTTTGAAGCTGAACACACCTTGAATTTTGTTCATGATTTAGCCAAAGAAGCGCTCAATAGATATAAGCTTTTGTGATTGTGCTTATTTCAGTGCTATTCAACCTAAGCCAGAGGATCGACCCTCCAACTTAGGCTAACACATCTACCCCGTGTAGTATAGCAATCGCCATAGCGGTTAGGACACATCATTTGGTAGTAGAGACGCGCCATGGCGCGTCTCTACAATAGTTCGTTTGTCCTAATCGATGTATCTACTGCTATACATCTGGACGGGGGGAACTTCAGCTATATAAATGACCCATGACTGTTGTCTGTGATTTGTATTACATTTTTAAACAAAAAGAATCACTGATGACTTTAAGTATTGATCACTTAGGGCTATCGCCAAATCTTCGATATTAAAATTCTGATAGAAAATTAAGGTCAAATTAAGTCTGTAGAGGGGTAACGGATGATCAGGTTTAAGCCTAACCTTGATCAGGATGGTTCTACCATGTTTGGCTGAGTCGATACAGAGGTTCTTAACTCAACTACTATGTTTCAAACTGCTATGTTTAGTGTACAAAGCCGAGGGATGTCAGAGTATATCCAGTCTGAATTCCTCCAAGCGTTGCAACCAAGACTTGCCACTCCCAACTTGACTCTGACCCGTGTCCCTATCGATCCAACCTTATCATTTGAATTATGGACACCCAAGTGGACGCCTAGACTACGCGAGTTTAGCCCTGTAGAACTTAATTTGCTAGAGTGCGATCGCCCGCGTGTCAATCGGATTCTATCCAAGTTAACCTGGTTAATGGGCGCTATCTGTGTGCCAGAAGATGAGTTTGGAGTCGGAGACTGTCAACCCATCTATGACTGGGATGCGGTTCTGGAGTTTGTGACTCGTGAAGGTCGTTGTGTTAATCCAATTGTGACGCAGGTTCGGTTCAATCCCCAAACGATTATCCCGATTTATGATCGAAATCGCAAACAAGACGGAATTATTCCACCTCAAGCCTGGGAAATTTCACCCCCCCACTGGTCAATTATTTTTGATGATCTGATAACCGTTGAGGACGGTTTTCAACTTAAACAAAGCGGCGATTGGATATCTGTGGAAATTTGGACGGGTAAACCTATACGTCGAGAAGTTAGAAGTGGCAAGTTTTATACCGAATATCATGATCTCTACGCCACCAGTCGGTTAGCCAAATTCTAACGTAACCCCCTTTTGCCAAGGCGATTAAAATCGCTGCTACACAAACAAAGTCCGCCTACGCGGACTGGGTTATAACGGCGGTAGCGTTCCCCGGATTTGGTATAACACTAGAATCCCCTGTTCCCTGTTCCCTGTTCCCTGTTCCCTCTTTTAACAAGAACGTAGCCGCGTCAGCAAAACCACAATTTCATCAATTGCTTCACGGATTGTACTCACTGATTGATTGGATTGATTCACCATAATACTAAACACCAACGGCTGATAATCGGGAACGTCTACATACCCCGAAAGTGCTGACACGCCCGTCATAGTTCCCGTTTTGGCATACACTCGACCTTGGGCTGGGGTATTCTGAAAGCGCTGTTGTAGTGTTCCTTCTACCCCAGCCACGGCTAAGGAATCGCGATAGGATTGTGCCATCGGAGTTCGGGCGATCGCCTGTAGGGTTTGTACAATAGCCGTGGGACTTACTAGATTGTGGCGAGACAACCCTGAACCATCAGCAAGAACGTAGGATTCCGGTTCAACCCCTAATTCTGCTAAACTCGCTCTAATCTGTTCCCGTCCAGCTTTAGCCGTTGACTCATCCGCCTCTTTGTCAGTCACACCTAGCGATCGCAATAAGGCTTCTGCATATAGATTATTACTGTTTTGATTGGTTTCGCTGATCAGTTCACTCAGGGGAGGAGAGTCTACCGCCGCTAATTCAGTGTCTTCTTGAAAATTCGGTTCAGTCGTCACCAACCCTCGTTCAACCTGAATTCCAGAATCCGCTAACGCCCGACGGAAATGCTGGAGAAAATAGTCCGCCGGATCAGGAATTGCCACCGCCGTTAACCATAATCCTGCATCCGCCGCTAATTGACCGCGTATTCGTAATAATGGTTTACCTAGCACTCCAGAAATATTAATTGATTCCGCTGGTTCGGCGTCAGTGGTAACGGTTTTATTTTCAATCTGCCATTGTTTTGCCGCAATAGGATCAGCCCAAGTCACGGTTAAGGGTTGTCCTACCGTTTGGGGAGTTAGGGTTAGTAATACCGCATTTTCATTGAGAATTAAACTATTGACGGCAGTCCCATAATAAAATTGAATATCTGACCATTCCCAGGTTGGGTTAACCTTGGGTTCACTAAAATAACGATCTTCGACAATCAGTTGATCCACCCGCCGAATTCCCTGACGCCGAAGCTGTTGGGCTAAGTCTTTTAACTGATCCGTATTTAAACTGGGATCACCTCGCCCAACGACTCGTAATTGGGTGATTGTGTCATCTGAAGGGATGCCATAAACAGAGGTACGAATGCGAAAATCAGCACCGAGTTGGGATAAAGCGGCGGCGGTGGTGAATAGTTTGAGATTAGAGGCGGGGATAAAATAGCGATCGCGTTCACGACTATATAGGGGTGTGTCTGAGAATAGGGGTTGGATCAGGATACCCCAACGGGCATAATCAAATTCGGGACGATTGGCGATCGCGTCGATGGAAGCTTTGAGATCAGCCGGACAAATTGTCGGCGCTGTATCCGGGGAGGATTCAACCGTTGTCGGCGCATCCGTTTGAGCCGTGACTGGGGTGGGTTGAGTGACGAATTGCGCTTCAAGTAACAACAGCAACAGCAGCAGCAGTTGTTTGGGGGTAAACCGAGGGCGGTAAGGACATTGATTGGTTTTGAATGAGAAAAGGGAATTGAGCATAGACAGAGGTTGAGGCTACCTCTGATACTGTACAGGGAATCAGGGCGCGTCTGAAAGCAGAGTTATAGAGGTGGGTGCAAGCCGTTACCTTTTGTCTATCTACCGATAACCGTTCCACGAAAACCCGCTCTTTATCTGAAAAGGAATGGTACTCAAATCAGCTCAGCATTTTGGGATCGCCAAAACTTGATATATCGTAGTGGCGTGGCACACCTAAATTGATGGATTAACCTTACGCCCGGAAAGTAGGGGCGCAAAGACTTGCGCCCGATTCAATGGTAAAATCTAATCCACCATTTTAGCTGTGTCAGTCCAGTAGGGTGGGCAGTGCCCACCAACCTTAAGGAGCATACCATGCATCCTAAAAGGGATAATTTAGTAGCTTGTGTTACCATTTTTCAGGAATTTTAGGATCAATTTCAATTACTCCACAGTTCAGTAATAACAGTTCGTAGTGAGGAAGAAGTCAGTAGAGACGTGATGCCGCAACATCTGTACACAGTCAGTTCTATGGCTCAGTTAATAATGATGAATATTTTTAAACTAAATCGCATAAATTGACTCCCAAAACCCTGAATCGTGCTAAAAAAAGGAAATTAATTATTGTTCTTAATCTTCTTTAGCCGTCGTTACCTCCTATGCTGGTTCTCCCTGGCTATCAAATCCGGGCGCAAATTTATGAAAGCGCCAATTCCCTCGTCTACCGCGCTATCCGCACTCAAGATAGTCAACCCGTTATCCTCAAACTCCTCAAACAAGATTATCCGACACCAGAAGAATTAGTCCGCTATCGGCAAGAGTATGACTTGACTCACCACCTTAATTTAGAAGGGGTATGTCGTTCCTTGAGTCTGGAACCCTATCAAAATACCTTAGTCATTGTCTTTGAAGACTTTGGGGGTGAGTCTCTCAGACAGTGGATGAATCAGGATTCCTTCACCCTAGAGGACTTTTTACAGATTGCGATCGCGACAACTACAAGTTTAGCCCAAATCCACGCCGCTAATATTATTCACAAAGATATCAACCCAGCCAATATTGTTTACAACCCTAACACGCAACAGTTAAAACTGATTGATTTTGGCATTTCTACAGTCTTATCGCGAGAAACCCCAATCCTAAAAAATCCCAATGTGTTAGAAGGGACATTAGCCTATATGTCACCGGAACAAACCGGGAGAATGAATCGTTCCCTCGATTATCGTACCGATTTCTATTCCCTTGGCGTTACCTTTTATGAACTGCTAACCGGAAAACTCCCCTTTGAAACCACGGATGTCTTGGAGTTAGTCCATTGTCATCTAGCCAAACAACCGATACCTCCTCACAAACTCGTAGGGGCGCACCGACGTGCGCCCTTAAACCGACGTGCGCCCTTAAACCAACCTGCACCCTTACCCCCAATTCTCTCGGAAATTGTCATGAAATTAATGGCAAAAACCGCTGAGGATCGATATCAAAGCGCCTTGGGAATCAAAGCGGATTTAGAAGAATGCCAGAGACAACTTCACGAAAAAGGTACTATCTCCAACTTCCCCCTCGCTTGTCACGATAGTCCCGATAAATTTCAAATTCCTCAGAAGCTTTACGGGAGAGAAAGCGAAATTGAACAGTTAATTAGTGCCTTTGAGCGGGTATCAGAACGCAGTGAAGTGATGCTGGTTTTCGGCTATTCAGGAATTGGCAAATCTGCTCTCGTACAGGAACTCTATAAACCCGTTACCCAGAAACGTGGGTATTTCATTTCCGGTAAATTTGACCAGTATCAGCGCGACATTCCCTACAGTGCGATCGTTAATGCATTTCAGGAATTAGTCAAACAACTGTTAACTGAACCGGAAGTAAAGCTTCAAGAATGGCGCGAGAAAATATTAGCGGCTTTGCGCGTCAATGGACAAGTTATTATTGATGTCATTCCAGAGGTTGAATGGATTATCGGCAAACAACCTGAAATACCAGAATTAGGGGCGACAGAAGCACAAAATCGATTTAATTTAGTCTTTCAGAACTTCATCAACGTTTTTACCAATACATCCCATCCTCTCGCTTTATTTCTAGACGATTTGCAATGGGCAGATGGTGCGTCTTTAAAACTCATCCAAGTGTTAATGTCGGCTGCATCACCTGGACTATTTTTAGTTGGCGCGTATCGAGACAATGAAATATTCCCAGGGCATCCGTTAATGCTAATGTTGGAGGAGATTACAAAAGCGGGGTCAATTGTTAATCAGATTTCTTTGTCTCCCCTAGATTTACCGACTGTAAATCAACTTATTCGTGATGCCCTAAATTGCTCTGAAGATAGGGCGAAATCGCTAGCTGAATTGGTGAATTGTAAAACAGGCGGAAATCCCTTCTTTATGAATGAGTTTCTCACATCACTTTATACAGAAGGGTTATTAGAGTTTACCTATTCGACCCAGAGTGATGGAGACATGAAAGGACAATGGCAATGGGATTTAGAAAAAATTAACTCCCTAGGATTCACAGACAATGTTGTTGATCTGATGGCGAATAAAATTCAAAAGCTGCCAGAAAGTACACAACACATCTTAAAGGTAGCGGCTTGTATTGGTAATCAGTTTGCTCTCAAAACCCTAGCAATCTGTTGTGAAAAATCGCTGCGAGATACAGCCAACGAATTACATGGAGCCGTTGCTTCGACTTTGATTGTACCTTTGGGAAGTCGGGAGGATGTAGAATTAGCCCTCATCAAGGGTGAATCTGCTAATTACAAATTACCTGAATATAAGTTTATCCATGACAGAATTCAGCAAGCGGCTTATTCGTTAATTTCCGAAGAACACAAGCCAGTCATTCATCAGCAAATTGGACAACTACTGCTGCAAAACACTCCGAAAGAAAGGCGAGAAGAGAAACTCTTTGATATTGTCAATCAACTGAATCTTGGCAAGGAACTTATATCAAATCAGTCAGAACGAAATGAACTGGCTCAATTGAATCTATTAGCTGGAAAAAAAGCGAAGGTTTCCGCTGCGTATCAATCTGCTTTGAATTATCTAAAAAATGGAATAAACTTACTCAAAAATAATGATTTTTATGCACAGTATGAATTGAATCTATTTTTATACGAAGAAGCGATTGAAGCCGCCTATTTAACTGGCGATTTTCGGCAGCTAAATAGCCTAACTGGAATTGTGACGATAAAAATCAAAAATAATCTCGATAAAGCAAAAATAATTGAATTTAAAATCCTTGCATTAATTGCCCAAAACGACATAAAGCAAGCTATTGATACTGGACTAAATTTTTTAAGCCTATTAAACGTTAAATTACCGTTAAATGCAAATAAAATAAGTCTTTTAGTTAAACTAATTTATACCAAATTAGTTATTACGACAAAAGGAATTAGCAATTTGTCACAATTGCCACCAATGATTAATCCTTATAAACTTGCAACAATGCGTATTTTATTGACGCTAGAGTCTTCTGCCTTTTGGGTTTCACCAAAACTCCTGCTATTGATTATTTTTAATAAAGTAATTTTATCCATAAAATACGGCAACAGCAAAGAATCTATTCATGCATACGCCGCCTATGGTGCAATTCTGTGTGGTATCGGCAAAGATATTAATGCAGGTTATAAATTTGGTCAATTAGCATTAAGCTTATCTAATAAGCTTAATGCTATTGAACTTAAATCAAAAACACTTGTTATGGTTAATGCCTTCATCAGCTATTGGAAAGAACCGGCAAACAAAACATTGCTATTTTTGTTGGAAGCTTATAAAAGCGGCATGGACACTGGAGATTTAGAATTTGCGACTTATGCCGTTCACCTCTATAGCATTTACGGTTATCTCATTGGCAAAGAATTAGTACAGTTAGAACTTGACATTGCCGTTTATAGAGAAGTTATCAACAAATTACAGCAAAAACACGTTCAGAGTGTACAATCAGCAATTCACCAAGCTGTTCTGAATTTATTAGATAAGGGTAAAAATCCTTGTTATTTAATTGGTAGTGTCTGGGATGAGCGGATTAGTCTTCCAGTGTTAATTCAATCTAATGCTATGCCATCTTTACGTGCCATATACATTAGTAAAGTAATTCTTTGTTATATGTTCGGTAACTATCAGGAAGCGCTGAAAAACGCAACCATGGCTAAAAACAGTCTAGATCAAGGAATTATATCTGCTTTAAATTCTTATCTTCATTTCTATGATTCTTTGGTTTGTCTTGCATTGTATTATCAAACTGATAACTTAAAGGAGCAACGTTTTTTATTAAAAACAGTTTATTTTAACCAAAGCAAAATGAAGACATGGGCAAGCCATTCACCGATTAACCACTTACACAAGTTTTATCTTGTAGAAGCAGAACGACACCGTGTTCTTAAAAAAGATATAAGAGCAATAGACTACTATGATCGCGCCATTGCTCTCGCCAAAGAAAACGACTATATTAATGAAGCTGCCCTCGCTTACGAACTTGCCGCCAAGTTCTATCTATCTCAAGGAAAAGAACTAACCGCTAGAGCTTATATGCAAGAGGCGCGTTACTGGTATCGGCGATGGGGCGCAAAGGCTAAGGTTCAACACTTAGAAACACGATATCCTCAGTTATTATCTATTAATCAATCAGAAATTAAAGATAATCAAACTGTTACGACTCAAACGGGCAGTCGTTCAACATCACATCTAGACATCAACTCAGTGATCAAGGCTTCACAGGCAATTTCTGGTGAAATTGTCTTAGATAATTTACTATCTAGCTTGATGAAAATTTTGATTGAGAATGCTGGAGCGCAAAAAGGCTATTTAATTTTAGAATATCAGGGACAACTACTGATTGAAGCGGCAGGAAATATTGATTCAGAGCAAGTAACCCTGTTGCAATCAATCCCTGTAGCGAACTCTCAAGTTGTCTCACCAGCCATTGTAAATTATGTCGCCAGAACAAAAGACAGTGTGGTATTAAATGATGCAACCCGTGAAGGCAACTTTACCCGTGATGCTTATATTCAAAACAATCAGCCGAAGTCAATTCTGTGCGTTCCCCTGATCAATCAAGGTCAACTGGTTAGTATTGTTTACTTAGAAAACAATTCAACAACGGGAGTGTTTACGTCTGAACGAGTGGAACTATTAAAACTTTTATCAGGACAAGCGGCTATCTCGATTCAAAATTCAAAACTGTTTACAGAAGTTCGTAAAAATGAAAATAGACTTGCTCAACTCAACCAAGCCTATCAGCGATTTGTACCGCGCCAATTCCTCCAGTTTTTAGAGAAAAACAGTATTGTTGATGTGGAATTAGGGGATCAGGTGCAGCTAGAAATGTCGGTACTATTTTCCGATATTCGCGGATTCACCAGTCTCTCCGAAAAGATGACCCCAGAGGATAATTTCAAGTTTATCAACTCCTACCTTAGCCGCATGGAACCTGCAATTACTAAACATCAGGGGTTTATTGATAAATATATTGGTGATGCGATTATGGCGCTGTTTAGCGGTGAAGCCGATAATGCCGTAAAAGCCGGAATTGCCATGTTGCAATGCCTTGCTTACTATAACGAACATCGGGTTAAGTCTGGCTATGTACCGATTCAAAACGGAATTGGAATTAATACCGGATATTTGATGCTAGGAACAGTTGGCGGACAAAATCGGATGGATGGAACCGTGATTAGCGATGCAGTGAATTTAGCCTCTCGGATTGAAAGTCTGACGAAAGAGTATGGCGTATCGTTGTTAATCTCCCAGCATACATTTTCTCGCCTGCAACAGCCGACAGATTATGCGATTCGCCAGGTTGATCAAGTGAAAGTTAAAGGTAAATCGGAATTAGTAACGGTTTATGAAGTATTTGATGCTGATTTGCCTAGTATCAAAGCCCAGAAGATAGCCACCCTACAAACCTACATCGAAGCCTGTTCATACTACAACCTCAACGCCTACAGGGAAGCGATAGAGGGGTTCGAGGAATGTCTGCGGCAAAATCCTGATGATAGTGTGGCAAATATTTATCTCAAACGCTGTCACGATAGACTTAAATTGTATGGCAATAATCAGTAGGTAGGCGCACAATATGAGAACTCGCTGGAGAGCATGTTAGTTTTGCATAAAAACAGGGTGACAATCCTCTGTCGCCTTATACTAAAGATTAACCTCCATAACGGGATTATGGACTATGGTATTGCAATCCCTAAGCCATTCCATTTTGAAGATTTCAGGAAAAATACCGCTTCGCGTTATTTTGGTTGTCCCCTTTGTCCTGCAAATTTTTACAGCCGTCGGGCTGGTTGGCTATCTTTCCTTTAAAAATGGTCAAAAGGCAGTAGAAGATCTCGCCGGACAGTTGCAAGGGGAAATTAGCGATCGCATTGAGCAAAAACTGGATAACTACTTTACCATTCCCAGCCGAATCAATCAAATTACAGCCCGGTCAATTCGCAGCAATTTATTACGCTTAGACAACCAAGCGTCCCTAGAACATTACTTTTGGAACCAAGTTCAAGTTTTTGATACAGTTAGCTACATTTACTTTGGCAATGAACAAGGTGGATTGGCGTCAGCGGGTCGCCTGGATGATGGTAGTTTGATTATTGAAGCCACTGATAATTTTGTCGCCGGGGACTATAAAATTTACTCAACCAATCATCAAGGTCAGCGTTTAGACCTGATTAGCGTTCAGGATCACCACGACACCAGAGTCCGACCTTGGTACAAAAATGCTGTGCAAGCGGGTCAGCCAATCTGGGGAGAAATCTACGCTTATGCGGCTTATCCAACCTTGGGAATTCCCTTTGTTGAACCCTTTTACGACCAGACTGGAAAAGTTCAAGGTGTTTTGTCTGTTGATTTAAACATTTCCCACGTTAGCGAGTTCTTGCGCCGTCTAGAAATTGGTCGTTCTGGTGAAACCTTTATTATGGAACGTTCTGGACTGTTAGTGGCGAGTTCGACTGCCAAAACACCCTTTAAAAAAACGGATAAAGAGATCACGCGATTACGAGCCAGGGAATCAAATGAACCCTTAATCCGTTCAACTGCTCACTATTTAATCGACTACTTTGGTAATTTAAACCAGATTAGTCATAGTCAACAACTTGACTTGAGGCTTGAAGGTCGGCGACACTTTGTTCAAGTCCACCCCTTTCAAGACGAATTTGGTTTAGATTGGCTGATTGTTGTCGTGGTTCCAGAAGCTGATTTCATGGAACAAATTTATGCCAATACTCGCACAACCCTATTACTCTGTATCGCTGCATTACTCATAGCCACCTCAGCCGGATTATTAACCAGTCGTTGGATTGCCCAACCCATTATGCAACTCAAAGCCGCAGCTACGGCGTTGTCAGAAGAGAAATTTGACCAGACTGTAAACCTAGACCGTTCTGATGAGGTGGGAGTGCTGGCGAAAGCGTTTAATCGCATGGCGCTTCAGTTACAAGAATCCTTTGTGGCTTTAGAGCGTAAAAATACTGAATTACAGCATCTCGACCAACTCAAAGACGAATTTTTAGCCAATACATCCCACGAACTCCGCACACCCCTAAATGGCATTATTGGCATTGCTGAATCTTTAATAGACGGCGCAGCCGGACAATTACCAACGAAAGCCCAAGAAAATCTCGCCATGATTGCCTCAAGTGGTAGACGATTGTCCAATCTGGTTAATGATATTCTGGATTTCTCGAAACTCAAACATCACAACCTAGAATTACAAATTAAGCCCGTCGGCTTGCGAGCCATCGTTGATGTTGTATTGAATACGTCTCAGCCACTGATTAGCAAAAAACCTTTACAGTTAATTAATTCAGTTCCTCCTGATTTTCCATTGGTTCATGCCGATGAAAACCGCTTACAACAGATTTTTTACAACTTAATTGGCAATGCTATCAAGTTTACAGAACAAGGGACAATAGAGGTATCAGCACAGGTTGAAAACCGCGATTCTCTGAGGATAAACATTGACAATACTCCAGCAGAATCCCAACAGGCTACCATTATCGTCGCTGACACGGGTATTGGTATACCAGAGAATAAATTAGAGAAAATTTTTGAATCATTTGAACAAGCCGATGGCTCGACCAGTCGCAAATACGGCGGTACGGGTTTAGGTTTAGCCGTAACTAAAAAATTAGTAGAGTTGCAAGGGGGAACAATTCGGGTGACATCCACCGTGGATGTCGGTTCACAGTTTCGCTTTTCCTTACCGCTTTCCACTCAGCCAAGGCAGGATTTTTCGCCAGCCTCACCGTCTCCAGTCCTAGTTCAATATCCATTGATTGATGAAGATGAAGATGACCTAACTCCGTTAGAAACGAGAGTCTGTTCACTAGAATCCTTTAAAATTCTGGTGGTTGATGATGAACCAATTAATCTTAAGGTTTTAGAGAATCAACTCTCTTTAGCCAACTATTCCTTGATGTACGCGACCAATGGTTTAGAGTCTTTAGAAATTATTGAGAGTGGGTTTAAACCGGATTTAATTCTATTAGATGTGATGATGCCCCGGATGACCGGGTATGAAGTATGTCAGAGGCTTAGAGTCAATTTTTTGGCGAGTGAACTACCGATTGTGATGTTAACGGCAAAAAATAGACCGACTGATTTAGTAGAGGGTTTTATGTCCGGTGCTAATGATTATTTAATCAAACCGTTTTCTAAATCAGAATTACTCGCGAGAATCAAAACCCATATTCGTTTAACTCAGATTAACAAAGCCTATGGTCGGTTTGTTCCCCATGACTTTCTCCGCTTTCTGGGTCATGAAAGTATTGTGGATGTCCAATTGGGAGACCATATTCAGAAAGAAATGACGATTATGTTCTCTGATATTCGCTCATTTACCAGCCTATCAGAAGCCATGTCTCCCCAGGATAACTTTAACTTCATTAATGATTATTTGAGTCGAGTCAGTCCAGTGATTCGAGAAAACCGGGGCTTTATTGATAAATACATTGGCGATGCGGTTATGGCACTTTTCCCAGAATCAGCAGATGATGCGGTTCGGGGTGCGATTGCGATGCAACACCAAGTTACCCGCTACAATGAGTATCGGCAGCAACAGGGTGATGTTCCAATTGCCATTGGTATTGGCTTACACACTGGGAGTTTAATGCTGGGGACGATTGGCGAACGGGAACGGATGGAAAGTACGGTGATAGCGGATGCTGTCAATCTGGCATCTCGTTTGGAAGGGTTGACCAAGGTTTATGGTGCGAATATTCTGGTTAGTGGACAAACCTTATTTAAACTGGAAGACTTTCAAAACTACAACTATCGATTCCTAGAGCGGGTTACTGTAGAGGGGAAAAAATTAGCCGTAGCCGTTTTTGAAGTCTTTGATGGAGATTCTCCCAAAAGTCAGCGTTTAAAGAGACAAACAAAAACCTTATTTGAACAAGGTGTTCTACTTTTTTATCAACGAAGATTTGCAGAAGCAAAACGCATTTTTCGGGAAATCGTGAAAATTAATCCTCAGGACAAAGCGGCTGTTTTTTATCTAAATAAGAATTTACCTGGCTTTCTCACAAAGCGATGAAAAAAGGGGTCAAAATAAACCAAACTCTCGAATAATATGATGTCCGGACTTACAGCAGATTTGGTGGTTGATGAGGTACAGTCTCTAAGCAAGATCCCCAACTTCTCCAAGAAGGCGGGGATCTGTATGTGTACCTCACTTACTACCAAAAGCGCTGTATCACCGTAATTGCTATCCCAAAATAATTCAATTTTAAATGCGATCACACTTGACTCAAGGCTTGCTGTAAACGAGGTTTATCTTGTCCCTTCTGGTGTAGTAATACCCAAGATTCCATTAGATCAGGACCATGGACATCACCCGTGAGTCCAGCCCGCAGCGATCGCATGACTAACCCTTTCTTAACTTTTTGCTGTTTGGTTACCTGTTTAATAATTTGCCCTGCGGTTTCTGGACTGAATTCCGGCGTATTGTCTAATGCTTCTAAAACCGCGTTCAGTACATCTGTAGCCCCTTCTTTTTGAAGTTGCTCAATCGCATCTGGGGTCAACTCAACCGAGTCGGTAAAGAACAGCCGCGTCATCTCCACCGCATCCGGTAAGCGGGTCAGACTCGGACCAATCACAGCCGCTAATCGTTCTAACCAAGGGCGATTATTTTCTGGGTCAATCTCATACCCAGCTTCTTGCCAATAGGGAATCAGTAACTCGACTAATTCTGATGGTGATTTTTTGTGCAGATATTGACTATTCAGCCAATCCAGTTTATCCCAGTCAAATTTTGCCCCCGCTTTATTCACCCGATCAAAACTAAACGCTTGGGCGGCTTCGTCTAGAGTAAAAATTTCCTGGGTTGACTCCGGTGGCGACCAACCCAATAGCGTCATATAATTTGCCATGGCTTCTGGTACAAACCCCATGGTCTGAAACTCAGAAATCGAGGTCACGCCATCGCGTTTAGACAGTTTTTGCCCCTGGGTATTCAGAATTAACGGCGTGTGAGCAAATTCGGGTACGCTTGCACCGAGGGCTTCATACAGTAATATCTGTTTGGCAGTATTGGCAATGTGGTCTTCCCCTCGGATGACATGGGTGATTTTCATATCCATATCATCAACCACTACCGCTAGATTGTAGAGAGGCTGACCAATTTCACCTTGGGATGCAGCCCGGGCAATTACCATATCCCCCCCTAAATCACTCCCTTTCCAGGTGAGTTTACCGCGCACCATATCATTCCAGACAATCTCGCGATTATCGTCAATCTTAAACCGAATCACCGGCTGTCGTCCCTCCGCTTCAAAAGCGCTGCGTTGTTCTGGGGTGAGATTGCGGTGACGGTTATCGTAGCGAGGGGCTTCCTTGCGGGCTTTTTGGGCGTCCCGGAGTGTCTTTAGTTCCGCTTCTGTGGTGTAACAGTAATAGGCTAACCCGTTATCTAAAAGGGTTTGAATGGTGTGATGATACAGGTCAAACCGTTTCGATTGAAAAACTGGTCCTTCATCCCAATTGAGTCCTAACCAGGTGAGTCCATCCAATATATTCTGGGTATATTCGGGACGCGATCGCGTCTGGTCGGTGTCTTCGATGCGTAAAATAAACTGACCGCCGTGATGTCGGGCGAATAGCCAGTTAAATACGGCAGTTCTTGCCGTACCGATGTGTAAGTTTCCGGTGGGAGACGGTGCAATGCGGACTCTGACAGTCACGAGATCAATCTCTTGGGTAGGGTTGGCTAACGTACTTTCCGGCTATTCATTGTAGCGTAGAGCGGCGTTAACTTGTCGTTGGCAAGGGAATGTGGGCTAGATGTAACCCAAGAGATAGTGGTCAAACCCGCCCCTACACATTTACGTGCCATACCTGACGCTTCAGGGCGTTAGTCAAAATTATTATATGCCGTGAAAAGACGGTATATCAAAAGTTTCGGCGCTCCAAAAATTTTGTAGAGACGTTCCATGAAACGTTTCTACAAACTGCATAAGCTTCCTAGATTCAGAGATAGGTCTGAGTAACCCCATTCCGGAAGCGCCCATCCTATGCTAAAAGCCAAACAACTCTTACAGAATCGCTACCAACTGCAACAATGCTTATCCCAAAATGCGGGGCGTCAAACCTGGCTAGCTGAAGATACCACCACAACACCACCACAACAGGTAATCGTCAAGCTACTGGCGTTTAGTCCTCAGATGGAGTGGGACGAATTTAAACTCTTTGAACGCGAGGCGCAGGTTCTCAAAACCTTGAACCATCCCCGCATTCCGAAACATCGGGATTATTTTTCCTTAGATGAGCAGATGGGTCAAGGATTGTGCTGGTTTTGTTTAGTACAGGATTATATTCCCGGTCAATCGCTTCAGCAATTACTTGATCAGGGAAAGCATTTCACAGTCGCTCAGGTACGCTCCATTGCGATTCAAGTTTTAGAGATTTTGAGCTATTTACATGGGTTGAATCCACCTGTACTGCATCGGGATATTAAACCCAGTAATTTAATTTTTCAAGAGGATGTCGATGCGGCTCAAGGTGCATCTATCTATTTAGTGGATTTTGGCGCCGTCGCTGACCCCACCGTGGTTGAAGGAGTCACGTTTACCGTTGTCGGTACAGCCGGTTATGCGCCCCTCGAACAATTTTGGGGTAAAGCCGTTCCCGCTTCGGATTTATATGCGTTGGGCGCTACATTAATTCATTTATTAACGGGGACAGCACCCGCCGATTTACCGCAGCAAAATTTACGGATTCATTTTCGCGATCGAGTCAGTTTAAGTCCTAGTTTTGTGAGTTGGCTGGAATCCCTCACTGAGCCAAATTTAGAGCGGCGATTTAATTGTGTGTCTCAAGCTATCTCCACACTTAATAATCTTAATCGATACTATCTATCTAATAAACATCGCATTAATCGAAAGAAAAATTTGGTTAGGTCATCTGTTAACACCTTCTGGTCATGGATAATTAAAATGGCTATTCCACTAATATTTGAAATTAAGATTTTGTCTTTTATAATCATTTTTATCGCGTCGCTTGTGATTCCATGTGGGATGTTTTTGAGTGTATACATCGGGTTTTGTATGCAAGATTGTCGAGCCGGAGAAGGAATCCTTATGTTTTTGATGCTTCCTTTTTTTATTGGAACCTCAATGATAGCCTGTAAGATTATAGCAGAATCATGTAAAAAATAAATTATTTAAATGAGCAAACATCTAATCAATATAAAGGAAAATAAACATGAGAAAGCAAAACCATATCTTACACAATCGCTATCAACTTCAAGAAAAGATTAGCGACAGACCAAGTCGTCAGACATGGCTGGCCCTTGATTTAGACTCTAACTATAAACAATTAGTCATTGTTAAATTACTTCCCTTTAGTCCCCAGATGCAGTGGGAGCATCTCAAATTATTTGAACGGGAAGCTCAGGTTCTCAAAAATATTAATCATCCCCGGATTCCTCGCTATCTCGACTATTTTTCAGTAGATGAGGAAGAGGGTACTGGATTACGTTGGTTTGCCTTAGTACAAGACTATATTCCTGGTCAATCTTTGCAACAATTGCTGGATCAAGGTAAACTTTTTTCCGCACATCAAGTTCGTTGCTTTGCTGAAGAGATTCTGACTATCTTAACTGATTTGCACGAACTAAGTCCCCCTATCATCCATCGCGACATTAAGCCAAGTAATCTAATTTTAGGAAAAAATAATCAAATCTATCTAGTTGATTTTGGTGCGGTGCAAGATAAAGCGAAAGCTGAAGGTGTCACATTTACTGTCGTCGGAACTAGCGGCTATACACCACCAGAACAACTCTGGGGACGTGCTGTACCCGCCAGTGATCTTTACGCCTTGGGAGCAACATTAATTCATCTATTAACGGGTATTGCTCCTGCTAATTTACCGCAGTCTGAGATGCGACTGGACTTTCAGACAAATATTCAAGTTAATTTAAGCAATGTTTTTGCTGGATGGCTTGAGGTGATGACTGAACCAGCGCTAGAAAAACGCTTTGCTCAAGCCCGCCAAGCTAAATCAGCTTTGCTAGATCTTAATGCAATTCATCGAGAAATAATTGCTCAATCTGCACATCATATTCGCCCAAGAAATATAAGTAAATCTCGCAATCTACATCTATTCGTTTTAATAACACTTCATTTTAGTATTACTGCTGGGGTTATTTTTGGCTTAATCTTGCCTACAATCAAGTGGAGGGGGACAGAACGTTATGAATCAGAAGCAAAGCAGTATGTTGATTCAATGAATCGGGCGCAACACTCTTATTTTCTGGATAAATATTACTTTTCTGATTACATGGGCAATCTTGGTTTAGGAATAGCAACGGAAACCCAATTTCATACCTATTCAACTCATGCTAATTCTTTATATGCTTTTAACTATGCAATTTCTAAAAAAGACCACATTAAAAGCTTTGTTGGCGGTGTATTTATAAAATTAAATAACCAGGATACTAGTAAGTTAACAACAGTAGCAATTTTCTGTGAATCGAAATCTCCTGGGATGAAACATCCTACTCCTCCAGTTTTAAGCAATGGTGTACTAGAATGTGGAGTGGGGACAAAAAGAGTAGACTCTTATGATTCAGAAAGGTCTACGACTTTTGGAGAAGATAGCAAATTAATTTATGAATCGTTAAATTATGCCCAAAATGGCAAATATACCCAAGCGCTCAACATGGCTAAAACCCTACAAAATGATGCAGTTAAAGACAATGTATTCGCTGCAATTATACACGAGTTAATAGAAGCCAAACAGTATGAGCAAGCCATTCAAGTTGCTAAAACCATTGAAAACTTCTCTGTAAAAGCCAATACCTTGGATACAATCGTGCGCGAGTTAGCGGTTGCGGGGAAATCTGATCGCGCCCTGGCAATCGCTGAAACCATCCAATCGTACTATGGTAGTAGAGAGAAAATGTTAGACGCGATCGCGAACTATGGAAATGATTAGTCAGCAACACCAGCCAATCTCAAGCATATTGGTATAATTCGACAAATAGGAATCCCTGACAAAAACTATCCTGGTTATCGTCTAGCAGAATCTCTAAGTGATAAGTAGTCGGACAAAAGAAAACAGCACCATACTAAGTTTTGTAAACAAACCTCAAACCCTTACTGTTCCCTGTTCCCTGTTCCCTGTTCCCTAATCTCAACCGTTCACGTTAATTGTGTCCACCTACTTATATCGACCCTATCAACAACAGATTCAAGGAAAAAAGCAGACGTTTATCTGAATGGTAAAGGGGTTTCTCTCAAACAAGCCGGGAGTTCATTTTCATTTAATCGCTTGCAGAGAGCTAATCTGATCCAAGTCTATTCACGGTTAGGATTAACGGCTCCTCAGACAATCTTAACTCAGCTTGATCAAGAAATTCACCGATTCCATCAAGGACTCCTTTTAAGCAGAGATCGCCCTTGGCAGAACTTTTTCTCAGAAAATGATTTCAAAACACTTTTAAATTTTTTAATGATGTTAGGGAGTCCTAATTTAGGTATTTCACAACACCCAGCCGAATTAATTTTAGAAGCGCCAGCCACTCAGATCAGTCAAGATACTATCAAAATTTATTCGTTTGATGAGTATTTCAATCGTTACAAGGAAAAATTACACATAGCCATCAGGCGACAATGGATAGGACAAACAAGTAAGAGCGAACATGGGAGAGCGATTAGTCTTGCCAAAAAGTCAGATAACTTGCCTTGGGTTTTTGACGACGTAGTTGGAACTCCAAGAGGAGGATGGAGAAATGATATTGATGAAGCCGACAGGAAAACCGTCTATTTTTTAATGATTGAAAAGAAAAAATAGGTGGCGCGATAAAAATATAACGCTTAACTAAGATATTGTTATGGGGTGAACCTGTATCTGGTTTGGCTTATTTTGGGAGTCGGCGGCTACTAAATCTTGGTATATACTTTTGGCTAAAGCATAGCTGAAATTGACTGGAACAGCATTACCAATCATTTTGTACCCAGCCGCTAACCGTTCATAGTAAAAAATAAAGTCATCGTCAAAGGTTTGAATTCTCGCACATTCTCGAATTGATAAACGTTGGTAAGGATTGGGTGATTTAGGGTCAAACATCCATTTATCCTTTCCGATATGAATCATTTTATTTGCCTGGGGATGGATTGGTGCATGACGACCACCCGCCTGAATTGTAAATGATGGTTCATTCCAGGAACGAACCCGGTTACGAGACATATAAATACTGGAAAATCCGCCAACCATATATTCATGATTAGCAAGGAGACAGTCTTCCCCGCGTGTCTTATTATTGCTCAATGCCGGGATTGCTGATTCCCGCAAATTCCAAATTGCATCTCGTAAGGTAAGAATACGAGATCCAGGCACTAAAGCATTAAAGTCAAAGCATTTATTCAAGTCAATATGATAACCAATAAAAATGACTCGCTTTCTATCTTGAGGCACATTATAATGCCGAGCATTCAAAAGTTTATAGGAAATGACGTAGCCAGCTTCCTCAAAGGCTGCAATAATGTTGCGTAAGGCATTTTCGTGCTTTTTGTGTAGCATCCCAGAAACATTTTCCGCCAAGAAAAAGCGAGGTTGCTTGTCTTTCAAAATCCGGATATACTCTAAAAATAATCTGCCGCGATCGTCATTGATTCCCTTTTGAGTACCTGCCTCACTCCAACTTTGGCAAGGAGGACCACCAATAATCCCGAAGCAGTTTGGAATGTCCGCCGAAGGAACCTGTCGAATATCACGCCGATCAAGAAATGTATCTGGATGATTACTTTGATAGGTTTGCCACATATCTTTGTCATATTCATTTGCCCATACCACATTAAAGCCTGCTTGACGAAACCCTAGATCGAGTCCACCGCAGCCTGAAAATAGAGAGACTATCGCTTTTTTCTTTAAAGTTTGCTGTTCCATCTTGACGTTTTACATCCTGTAGAAGAGTTGAAAAGTATTTGCTTTAGTATTAATATTTAATTAGCTAATTAGCCAATTGTCAAATTAGCTGTTTAGCTAGGGTAAAATTTGCCTAACGGGACTTAACTTAATCACTGGGCTAATGGCACAGACGCAAAGAAAGCCAGTATATGTACAGCCAAAACACCATGAAATTTTAAGACGCATTGCTTTTGAGCAACGTTGCAATATTTCCGATGTGTTAGATGCTGTATTAGAACAAGCCGACTGGGAAACAATAACGCAAGAGGCGAGAAATAAGCCTGTACAGCGATCAATGAAACGGGGAGGAACCAATCAATGACAATAGTTCATGACTGACTATTGACTACCGTCATGAATCTGCCAATTGTCTATCACCCCGACTACGTTACCCCCCTTCCACCTGGACATCGCTTTCCCATGTCCAAATTTGGCAAACTCTGTGAACTCCTCCTCACCGATAATCTTGCCACTCCGGAACAAATCCACACTCCTAACCCCCCACCCACGGAATGGATTCAACTCATCCACACCCCTGACTACATCCAAGCCTACTGTAACGGCACACTTGACCCGAAAGCCCAGCGCCGAATTGGATTACCCTGGAGTCCCGGCTTGGTGACGCGAACCTGTACGGCGGTTGGCGGGACAATCCTGACGGCTCAACTTGCCCTGACTCATGGTATTGCTTGTAATACGGCGGGAGGAACTCATCATGCATTTCCCAGCTACGGATCAGGCTTTTGTATCTTTAATGATTTGGCGATCGCAACTCGTGTCCTCCAGACTCTGGGATTAGTCCAAAAAATCCTCATCCTTGATTTGGATGTTCATCAAGGGGATGGTACGGCGTTTATTTTCCAAAATGACCCCACTGTCTTTACCTTCTCCATGCACTGTGAGGTCAATTTCCCCGCCACTAAACAAAAAAGTGATCTTGACATTCCTCTCCCGGTAGGTATGGATGACGATGCTTACCTACAAACCCTAGCCCACTATCTCCCTGATATTTTGTCTGACTTCCAGCCTGAGTTGGTTCTCTATGATGCTGGAGTCGATACCCACGCCTGCGATCGCTTTGGTAAGCTAGCCTTAACCGATACGGGAATTTACCGTCGTGAAATGCAGGTACTCAGCACCTGTATCGCCGCAGGCTACCCTGTCGCCAGTGTGATTGGGGGCGGCTATGGAGATGACATGAAGGCATTAATCTACCGTCACTCTCTCCTCCATCGTGCCGCTAATGATGTTTATCGTCATCTTGTGTGAAGGGAACGGGGAACAGGGAACAGGGAACGGGAGATTTGACCAATCGATTGAAACCCTACTCTTGCTTATGCTCAAGATTAGGATAATTCAAAATTTATAATCAATCTCTCAGCACTGATACACTTGAAGAGTTAAGAGGTTGCTCTACCCAGCTCTAGGAGATACTGTGCTGCTATCGAAAGGCTTTGAAATTGAAATGTATACTGGCACTCCCCAAGGGGAGATTGTCGGTCTGTCTGATCGGATTGTGGCTTCGTTGGATGGCTTCATGCGGGAACCCGACACCCGCAATGTCGAATATACCACGGCTCCTTTATGCTGCTATGACCGCCTCTTATGCGCTTTGGTCCGTCCGCGCCAGCAACTCCGCGCTTATCTGAAAACCCTGGGTAATTATACCCTGATTCCCGGCAGTACCCTGTCTCTAGGGGAGAGCGATCGCTTCTACCGCTCTGACCCGCAAAACCCTTATCATGACTACATTGAGCAAACCTACGGCAGTAATGTGGTCACGGCTAGTGTTCATATCAATGTGGGCATTTCTGACCCAGAATTGCTGATGCAAGCCTGTCGTCTGGTACGGGTAGAAGCCCCCTTATACCTGGCGTTAAGCGCATCATCTCCCTTTCTCGACGGACAAGCCACAGGATATCACTCCACGCGCTGGGCAATTTTTCCGCAAACGCCGTCTCAGGTTCCCTTATTTGAAAGCCATGCTCATTTTATTGAGTGGACCGAAGCCCAACTCGAAGCGGGAACCATGTGTAACGTGCGCCATCTTTGGTCATCGGTTCGTCCCAATGGTAATCGACGCCCTTATGATTTAAATCGTCTGGAATTGAGAATTTGTGATTTAATGGTTGATCCGATTGCCCTGCTGGCGGTAACTGCCTTACTGGAAGCCCGTTTGATCCAGCTTTTAAATGATCCGAGTCTTGACCCTCTCTACGGGGGTAAAACATCGACTCGCGCTGCTGATTTAGTCGCTCTCACTGAAGCCAACGAAATGGCGGTTGCCCGTTCTAGCTTAGATGCCAAACTCACCCATTGGCAGGATGGCAGAACGATTTCGGCACGGCAATGGATTGATGAACTCTATCAAGAGGTTTTACCTATTGCCAAAGCGAAAGGCTTCAGTTGTTTCCTTTCCCCCCTGAAAAAAATTCTCCGCCAAGGAAATACGGCAGGACAATGGTTACAACTGCAATCTGTGGGCTTTGACACGCAGCAAATTCTCAACCGAGCGATTCAAGACATGGCGGAACAAGAAAATGAACTGGAGGACAAATTATGCCAGGTTTTGGTAGCTTGATCATCAGCAGGAATGCCAATACTGCTCGGCTCAGCTCTACTTTCGTTGATTCTTCCCCTGCTCCCCCCGTTCCCCCTGCTCCCCCTGCTCCTCGTCACCGAATAGTATCGGGAGGGATAATTTGTCAAGCCTGTTCGGGCGAAAAATTAAAATATCTAATCAGCTTCTCCCCAAAAGCTGATATTAAAAAAACATATACTATCAACATTTCCAATGGGTCTGATTCAATTTATTCAGTCCCCCTGAGTATTTAGGGTAGGATTGATAAGAGATTTGAGGTTTTATGCTTAGGGTTGTCTTAGTTTGCCCCCAAATTCCGCCCAATACAGGCAATGTCGCCCGTACCTGTGCCGCTACAGACACGGAGTTACATCTAGTTGGACCCTTGGGATTTGAAATTAGCGATCGCTACCTCAAGCGAGCCGGACTTGACTATTGGCCCTATGTCAAGTTTCACTACCATGAAACCTTGGAGGCATTTAATCGGGTGTACCAAAAGCTGGGAGGGCGATGGATTGGTTTCAGCACTTCTGGGCAATACAGTTATGTTCAATTCCAATTTCAACCGAATGACTGGCTGTTATTTGGCAGCGAAACCCAAGGATTGTCCCCATCTGTTTTAAATCGTTGTGGCGCAACTGTGGTTATTCCGATGACACAACCCGGTGTTCGCAGTTTAAATCTTTCCGTCAGCGCAGCTTTGGGTTTGTTTGAAGCACGGCGTCAATTGGGATACCTGATCTAGGGAAAACATTTCCTGATAACGTTCTAGTATTTAACAACCAAGAAAAGTCCACCTTCAGCCAACGCTAGTTCCGGAGACTGGGCTTGACTGGACGCCTTAAAGCGGGTAAAGGGATACTACATTTATGTATACTACTGTATATATAACTTTATTTAATCTAATCAGTGTTTAATTAAAATTAATTAAAATTTTAAAAGTACCCCCTTTGTGCAGAGGTCATGGTCTTCATTTATCTCTGCCAAAAAATTAATGACGCTGAATTCAGCTATCTAGACTACGGAAAAGCCGCTCCTTTGATAAGAAATTTATATACAGAAGAGTCTTGCCCAATCGAGGCGGATTGATAGATTTTAATCATCCTCAGCAGGTGGCATCCAGGAGCCTCAAACCCAATCCCGACAAGAGAAAGCGCGATTTTAACAGAGGGGATGTCACCAACACCATCTTTCCCAACCCGGACAAGCTTGGGTAAACTGTACGGTTGTTCTTTACCAAAAATTCACGTAAAGTGCGGTCTGTAATCGTTAGCTGCTAAACTATCGGTTGCTAGACTATGAGCTTGAGTTCTATACGGTTGCTAAATCCTGCGATCACCGGATAGTCTGGAAGGCTGAGAAAGCAACAAACCAACTTTAGAGTTCGGTTTGAAACTCTAGCCCTCTTCCGGAGAAAAGCCTGTCAAGTCTGTATGTTCTATGCACAACCCTTGGCAAAAACCGCCCGACTATCAACTGTGTCTGGTTATCAAGTATGAAAATATATTCTGCCAGAGACAGCAAGTTATGGCTTCATAAAGGGTGAATCGAGCGGTGATCGTCAACAACTAGAAATTTATCCAGTCAGATCAGCTTGTCTAAATTAAAAAAGCAGGGTACTCTTGCCTAAGTATGTTCACTGTCCGTGATCTAAATCACATTTTAGGGTGAGATCCCTCATTGACTGGGAAAACCATTTAGGAACTGTTAAGTGCTCGTCACACACTAGGAGGTCGTTTTTGAAACGGACATTTACGCAGAAGGTTAAACAGGTTCCTTCGTGTGCAGCCAACTCCGCCCACTCCTTTGAGGCTTTGTTGAAGCTTTCTGGGGAGAAGCCGCCAGTCGGCGCAACCCTTCCGACCGAAGGCAACCGCAGAGCTAGGACGTCTGCTGCCATGATCGGATTGGCAATTTCCATGGGAGCTTCCAGCTTCTTGTTACCGCAACAAGGGGATGAAGCCTTAGCCGTGGAACCCATTGCCTCTGAGCCAACGCTGACAACTTTGCCTGTTGGCGTGCCAACGCCTGCGTCTGTGCCAACAGAAAGCGAACCAGACGCTGACCAGCTCTCGAAACTGCCGCGAACGAAATCGGCAGCCCCAGCCCAATCACCAGCCCGATCGACATCGGTCGTACACCACAATGTACAGGACGGGCAAACGCTATGGGAGGTCTCGCAAACCTATAAAGTCGCCCCAGAAGCGATCGCGGCGTCGAATCCTGTCCAACCTGATGCCGATCTGTCAGTTGGACAGCAGCTAAAAATCCCGACTGTGAACGGTATCGTTCACGAGGCGAAACCTGGGGAAACCGTTGAATCCGTATCCAAATCTTACGGAGTCGAGCCAAATCAGCTACGGAACTCCACTGGGGTATCCGCATCCGGTCAGCTCAAAACGGGTGAATCCGTCACCGTTCCGGGTCAGGTCGATGACCTGCTCAAGGCGAGACAAGACGTTGCTGTTGAGAATTTAAAACACAAACGGAACCGCTTAAATGACAGTCTGGCGGAGTTGAGGTCTGAGGAGTCCATCAACCCAGTAACAACAGCAGCAACGCCATCGGCGTCAGCCACCCGTCTCCCGGCGGCAGAAGGGAAACCTGATACCCCAGCATCAGCGGCGACGAATTCTAACAGTCCTATTGGTATCCCAGTTCCCACTCCGGAAATTGCGGCATCACCGACAGTAGACTCAACGGCGGCCAATCCATCTCCATCTCCCGTCGTTATTCCGGTTCCCACTCCAGAAATTGCCGCCTCACCGACGGTGGAGTCCTTAGGGGTTAATGGATACCAGTCACCCGTGGTGATTCCGGTTCCCACTCCAGACTCCGAAGCCGCCTCAGGGTCAGAATCCAAAGCGGCTCGCTCATCGGAATCGTCTGTGGTGATTCCGGTTCCCACTCCAGACACAGCCGCGTCTCTGGCGATTGAGGAAAACACACCGAAGCCATCACCCTCATCCGTGGTGATTCCGGTTCCTACGCCAAGTCCAGAGCATTTGACCTCACCAGAGGTATCGGAAGACCAAAAACCAACCGTCCCCAATTCCAGGCTGGAACCCGTCACGACGCCAGAAATCACAGCCCAACCCCCAACACCGCAGCCCGTGGTGATGGAAACGGTGGTAGCGAATCAAGCGGCGACGAGTACTTACGCGGTAAAAGAAGGAGATACGGTAGACGCGATCGCACGTCGCTATGGTTTATCCCGTTCTGAATTAATTCAAGCCAACGGCTTGAATAATCCCAACCTGATTCGGGTTAATCAACAACTCACGATTCCCACACCGTCATCGGCTGAGTCATCTGAGCAACGAGTCACGTTTTTACCGGGGATTCAGGAACAATCCAACAATTCGGTGACTCGTTCAGTCCAACCGGAGGTTGAAGCGCCCAGCGTC
This sequence comes from Coleofasciculus sp. C1-SOL-03, assembly GCF_040220555.1. Lineage (NCBI taxonomy): Bacteria > Bacillati > Cyanobacteriota > Cyanophyceae > Coleofasciculales > Coleofasciculaceae > Coleofasciculus > Coleofasciculus sp. C1-SOL-03. The sequence continues at coordinate 7,216 of NZ_JAVJUO010000039.1, read as the reverse complement.
GTTGTTCCCACTACAGCAACATCCGCCTCGCCCATTACGCCAACCGTACCGACATCTCAACCGTCAACCGCTTCATCCACAGTTCTCGCCCAAGCTTCCGTGGGTGAAAACACCCCAACCAATACTCCTATCGCTTTAGAGGCGAAACGCAATCAGTCCGCTAACGCTGGGGACAACCCCTACGTTGAACGTTTGAGGGCGGATATTCTCCGAATGCGGGCAGAATATCGTCGTCAGCAAGCCACGGGTCAGACCCGTTCACCAAGCGAAGTGGTGGTTCCGTCTGCGCCAGTTGAGCCGAGAGTAGCGGAACAATCAACACCCGTGAGGGTTAATCCGGAATTCAATCCGCAGCGGTATGAACAGGAAAATCCAACGGCTGCAGTTCCCATCGCGGTGCCACCTGCGGAAACCCCATCTGAACAGAAGGAGCAGGTTGTAGCCGCCGCCCCAGCACCAGTACCCGCCTATAACCCGATGCTGCGAACCCCGGTTGGCACACCCGTGGCACCGGCGCTGCCACCTCTATCCCCTGAGGATATGTATTTGCCGGATAGCCCAGCCCGATTTAATGGCTATATTTGGCCCAGCAAAGGGGTTTTAACCTCTGGCTACGGGATGCGTTGGGGACGTATGCACAAGGGGATTGATATTGCGGCTCCTATTGGTACACCCATTGTGGCAGCTGCCCCTGGTGTTGTGGTTACCGCTGGTTGGAATTCTGGTGGTTACGGCAAATTGGTGGAAATTAAACATCCGGATGGTAGTTTGACCCTCTATGCCCATAACCATCGAATTTTGGTGCGTCGGGGTCAAGAGGTTGACCAAGGGCAACAAATTTCGGAAATGGGTAGTACGGGTTACAGTACGGGTCCTCACTTGCACTTTGAAGTTCATCCAGCCGGACGTGGAGCCGTTAACCCAATGGCGTATCTACCCGATAAGCGGTAGTTGATTCTCCCTGCGACAAAAGTGTGTAGAGGCGTTGCCTGCAACGCCTCTTCTGGCCGGACACAGCTTAAATGGTGAAATAGATTAGTCGGTTGGGTTGACGCAAGGAAACTCAACCCAATCTAGGGCTAAAGCCCTCACTACGAACCGAATCATCAGACATCAATGTAGGTGTCTTACGTCACTACGGGATTGATGTACCTATCTTAGATAAATGGTGGAAAAGATGCTTGTGTTCACGTAAGCTTTATGCTAAATTAAGGAGGCTGTGAAAAAAACGGCTCAGTAGCTCAGTGGTTAGAGCAGGGGACTCATAAGCCCAAGGTCGTTGGTTCAAATCCGACCTGAGCCATTTGTTAGAAACCTTATAGAGTAAGCTTTTCGGGGAATAGCCTTAGTTACGGTGGGGCTGTTCCTCTGAATTTTTATCGATTTGACTATTGACTTTGACTATGAATTGACTATGACTAGCTTAGAACTTAGGTGTTTTCATCGTCAATAAGGGTTAGAGCAATGGTTACACAATCAGTAGAGCGAAAGTCTTAAAGTAACGATACCGAATGACCTTCATAGGAAGCTTAAGATTATCTCTGAGAAAATAGGTATTCCGATTTATTTTATCCAGGCTTGTTTCTATTCTTTGAGGAGCCTTTTATCGTCCTCGGAACGATCGCGATCGCCGCGATGACTAGAAACCTGCCACCATCTACTCTAGCGCGATTCCTCCAGTAATAAAATCTCTCGACATGCGCTTATGGAGCTTGATTTGCAATAAACGGATTAAATTGATGCATATACCGTATAAATTTAGGACAATCTGCATCAATCAATACAAAAAAAGCGGATAGCGCCGATAAGGTTAACCTGAGATTAACCAAGACAGGATAAAACCTCTGGAACAAAAAATTCCAGAGACAGTTCTCCTGTTGACGAATCTCACCAAAAACTCTATCTGGTGTGAGAGACGAACGTGAATCAAGCTAAAGTTTCTAGGATTGCCTTCCTTAATTTGCCGACAATTTTAGGGATAACAATTGGGCTATCTACCGCCGCGATCGCAGGTGAACCTACCCGAAGGGATAATACCCAACAGCCGAGTTCAATTGCCCAAACGCCCCTGAATCTAGAGATTCCGGTTCCAGATGCAGCATTGGAGACGGAGGAGACATTAAACCCATCCGCGACACCGGAAACCCCTTTACCCTCCCTAGAATTGGACGCCATGGAAAATCAGGGAATGGGACAAATAACCAACGTTTCCCAACTGCGAGATGTTTCTCCCGGAGACTGGGCGTATGAAGCCTTGCGATCGCTTGTTGAACGGTATGGCTGTATTGCGGGATATCCTGATGGTACATTTCGGGGTAATCGGGCGATGACGCGCTATGAATTTGCCGCCGGATTAAATGCCTGTTTACAGCAAATTGAGCGTTTAATTGGCAACGTTCCCGATAACATTGAAGAATTGCCCACCCTACGGCGTTTAGTCGAAGAATTTGAAGCGGAACTTGCCACGTTATCAGCGCGGGTTGATAATTTAGAAGGTCGAGTGGCGTTTTTAGAAGACAATCAGTTTTCCACAACCACAAAACTATCTGGGGAAGTTATCTTTGGTTTTGCGGATGCGTTTGGAGATGACGTTGGCGACGATGTAAATACCGTTTTTCACGATCGCGTTCGCCTCAACTTCCTGACTAGCTTTACCGGGAAGGATATGCTGCAAACTCGTCTCCAGGCGGGTAACGCTGCCCTACTCCTGGCAAGAGATGGTGTAACCTTTGACGATGGATCAAAGTTTACTCAAGAAGGGCGCTTTACCTACGATGGTGATAACGGCAATGACGTTATTATCGACATTTTGCGCTACCGCTTTCCCCTCGGAGACAAAGCCACCGTGCAAATCGTAGCAAACAATGGCTTACACCACTACTACGTGGATACCGTTAACCCTTTCTTAGAAGGCTTAGCTGGGGGTTCTAATGCCATTTCCCGCTTTGCTGAACGCAATCCCATCTACCGAATTGGACCCTTTGGTGCAGGGGCTGCGATCGCGCTGAAACCCAGTGATAATCTCAGAGTAGATTTGGGCTACATTTCCAATACCGCCAGTAATCCTGGAGAGGATAATGGGTTGTTCAACGGGAATTATTCCGGAATTGCCCAAATTGTTTATGGCAGTCGGTTTAAGATTGGATTAACCTACGTCCATGCTTATGATGATGGTGGAGATGACGCTAGACCCTTTCTGTTAGGTGGAACAGGTACAGCCTTTGCTAATCTCAATCCCGGACAATTGGCAAATGTAACCAATTTGTCAGCAGATATACTCAGCACTCCCGTTGTCAGCAACTCTTACGGAATAGAAGCCTCCCTCAGATTTAGTCCCAGCTTTTTAGTGAATGGTTGGGTTGGTAAAACTGACGCCCGTTTAATTGGGTTAGGTGATGCCGATATTTGGAATTTTGCGTTAGGTTTAGTTTTCCCCGATTTAGGAAAAGAGGGGAATTTAGCTGCCATTGTTGCGGGTGCGGAACCAACGCTGAGAGGATTAGATGTCCCCGGTGGAACCAACGACTTTAATCGAGATTTTGCGTATCACATTGAAGGCTTCTACAAATATCAAGTCAGTGATAATCTCTCGATTACACCAGGTATCATTTGGTTAACTTCTCCTAACCAAAATTCAGATAACAGCGATGCCGTGATTGGCACGGTAAGAACCACCTTCACATTTTAAGCCAAAATTGCTGACAGATCCCCGACTTCTTGAAGAAGTCGGGGATCTAATACCAAAATGTAGTGGCGTGGCACACCTAAAATGGTAGATTAGAATTGTAGGGGCGCAAGGCTTGCGCCCGATTCAATGGTCAAATCTATTCCACAATTTTAGCTGTGTCAGTCCAGTAGGGTGGGCAATGCCCACCTACAAGTTTTACACAAAAGACGTAGCTTTCTTCTCGCTTGCGCTAGTATGACAAATGACCAAGGACAAATGACGAATGACGAATTACTTCTTCGCTGTACTCGCCGACGGTAGCGAATGACCCGCATTCGGATCGAAGGACGGAAATGGGGCAGTTCCACCTAAATATGTGGGTAGAATTCCATCCCATTTCTTAATCATTTCCTCTTGCAATTCTAACTCCCGCAAACGAATGGTTAAAGGTGAAACCGTTGAGGCTTTAATCCGAGAGGCTTCAGCTTCTCCCCTGGCTTCGGCAATTTTCCGCTGGGATTCCGCTTCGGCGACTTCAAGCTGTGCTTTCGCGGCTACGGCTTGCTGTTCCGCTTGGAAACGGGCGGTTATTTGGGCTTCAATGGACTCGTCAAATCGAGGCTTACTCACAAAACCCACAGAGTCAAATGTAACACCAACAGCACCAAATTTATTGTTCAAGCAAGTTTGGACATCTTTGAGTAATTGTCCCTGCTTATCTCCCACAATTTGTTCAGGTTTTAATCCAGTCGCAGATTGGTTAAAACAATTACGGGTTTCACTGCGAACCAGAGTTGCCTTAAACTGATCCGGGTCTTTCAGATACTTCCCGTAAAAGTCTTTAATTTTCCGGGTGTTGAAGAAGTAGGACAGGGAGACATCCGCATTAACCGTTGTACCACCGACACCAAAGGTGATGCTTTCATCAACTGGAGAGCCTTCTTCCGTTGAAGCGGTTAAGATATAATACTGAACATGATCAGGAAAAACGACAATTTCTTCAGTGTAGCCATTATACCAAACCTTACCTGTACTAATGGTGGCATTTTGTACGCCACGGTTTTTACCGTAAAGCTCGACTTTTAATCCAACATAGCCCGGAGGGATTCGCTTTACACTGCTTCCCGGAACCGCACCACAACCCGATGCAATAATGGCTAAAGCAGCCGTAAGTCCAGTAAGTTTGAAGAAACGCTGAGGTAGATTTTTCATGGTCTTGAATGGTTGACTAAACGTATCCGACGTGTAAATGCTGTTCAGCACAAATTTTGGTTAATTACATAACAAAATGCCAGTCTATGTGTCTCTACATATCGTGGAACTGATAAAGCGATAAAATTGATGATTTCTTCAGTTGACATCCAACAGTTCAACCAAGGAAACATCACAATCCGGGAAAGCGTCTTTTATCTGCTTGTGTCGAACTTGAGCATGATGAAGTCTGGCGGCGACATGACTGATGGAAGCTCCCGGTACAACCAGTAATCCGACGACGTAATAACTTACGCCTAACCAAACTTTTTGGTCACTGGGAGAACTAACTAGAGTGGCGGCATTACCTAAGAGCCAAAAACAGAAAATAAGTTCGATAGTTCCTATGGCTATCCATTTTGTCAGGGTTTTCATGAGTTTTGAGGGAGATAATCAATTCTGGTATTCGCCTAAATTAACAGCGGTTATACTGTTCTCTTGAACAACCAGAAACAATGTTTAATTTAATTCTTATCTCAATTATCTCTACTCATTCATACACAACGAAGAGATGTGTATGAACACTCACAAGTCGGTGTTGTGTCCACAGGCGTGTATCGGTATAAGTGTAGTCAGACACAATTAAAGTTGAGTGTGAGGACAAGGGAATAGGGAACAGGGAACAGGGAACAGGGAATAGTAAGGATTTGACGCTGGTTAAGTAGTCGTTTCAGCTATTTAAGCGAAAAAAGTAGGGACAATTCATGAATTGCCCCTACAGATGGTGGTTCAATGGTAAAGCAAGCGTAACAGAAGTCGTCAATCTACAGGTTGATTAATTCGTCTTACCCGCGCAGGGATTTTCTTTCGCCGCACAAGGATTCGCTTTACCTGCACAGGGATTTTCTTTCGCCGCACAAGGATTAGCCTTACCCGCGCAAGGGTTCTCTTTACCCGCACAGGGATTCGCTTGAGTTTCAGTCCCGCCTTCGGGTCCCGGTTTAGCGGCACAGGGGTTACCACAACCTGTTGCTAGCCCCAGACCTAGAATAGAGGCAATGGTGAGTGTGGCAATGTAGTTAACTTTCATTCTATTCTGGCTTCTATGATACAAGGATTGGTACATCATCGCCCGGAAGTCTGCCTGGGCTTAGACAATACTTAATCTCACAAAGCTTAAGTTACCCTTAAAAACAGCTTGGGATTTGCTGAGACTGTGGTTAAAGGTGGCTTGTCGGATTAGCGAGGTTTAGGACAAACCTAGATTTTCTCAGGAAAAACTCATGTTTTCTCTTAATAGATTTGTCAAAATTGACAATATGACGGAACCGGATAAAAATTTGTCGGCATCCCTGTGAGTTTTCTTTTTCGGCTAAATTGCTCAATGGAATGCCAAAAATCATGGGAGTATGTCAGGGAACGCGCAAAACCTTCTTGTCGGTTGGGTAGAGCGATCGCGAAACCCAACAGGGTAACCTAGAGTTGGGTTACTTTTCGAGAATGCTTCACCTCTGTTCCAACGGTTCAACCGACAAAGGTGACATCCTTCCCAAATAATCACCGCTGATTAGACTCTAGTTATAAAATAAATGATGCAAAGTAGTGATTGGTTAGTGACAAGTGATGGAGACTGTCTAGCTTGTAGTGTCTCAGAGAGTGAAATATCTACAGGATACTATCGACTTTATCGCTTTCTAACCGATGTAGAAGATATTCTGGAAACCATTAAGGATGATCGCCAACGCCTAGAACAAATTCGCCCGTTAGTTCGCCGTTTACTGACGAGTTCCTATTGGCTACAGGGTGAATATCGCGAACCGAATCCCGATACAGGGTGGTCTGTCCTCATGCTTTACGATGAGCCAGAGTTTCCCTTAACCGTACAGACTGTGGTTTGGTTACCCGGACGAGTCTCTCCGATTCACAATCATGCTGCTTGGGGAGTGGTGGCGTTAATCAGTGGTGAAGAAAAAAATACATTTTGGCGACGGACTAGGGATTCAGAATTTCCCGATCGCATCGAAAAGGTGGGTGAACAAATTCTGGTTCCTGGCGATATTATCAGCTTTATGCCCGATGCGATTCACCATGTAGAAGTGATGGGAACCGAACCCACGATTACCTTTAATCTTTATGGAAAAACGGATTATCAGCAGCGATTTGAGTTTGATCCGATGACCCACACGGCTACAAACTTCTAAAAGCCGAAACGCCCTATTTTCGTTCTCACTCTTCCTTGTCTACTGGTCTACCTGTCTTCTAAGTCTTACCTCAACCCCAATCTTAAAAAACCTACCCTTATGAGGATCTAATCGGGGGGCTAGGGGGGATCTCTTATTAAGTAAGGGTTCCAGCCTT